>JAFQJX010000241.1 GCA_017397205.1 Clostridia bacterium
AGGCAGTCACCACCAAGCCCTCCAAGAAGGCAACCGAAGAAACCGAATAATTCCACACTCCCAAGGAGGAAATTATGCCACTCATCCCTTATGTAATTGAGCAAACGGGTCGCGGCGAGCGCTCGTATGACATTTTCTCCCGCCTGCTGGGTGACCGTATCATCATCCTGGCAGACGAGGTCAATGACACGACCGCATCTCTGGTTGTGGCTCAGATGCTTTATCTGGAAGCGCAGGACCCCTATAAGGATATTCATTTCTATATCAACAGTCCCGGCGGCTCCATTTCCGCAGGTATGGCGATTTATGACACCATGAATTTCATCAAGTGTGACGTTTCCACCATCTGTATGGGTATGGCGGCAAGCATGGGTGCATTCCTGCTTTCCTCCGGTGCTCCCGGTAAGCGCTTTGCCCTGCCGAACAGCGAGATTATGATTCATCAGCCCCTTGGCGGCACCAAGGGTCAGGCAACGGATATTCAGATCCACGCCGAGCACATTCTCCGCATCCGTGAGAAGCTGAACCGCCTTCTCGCCTCCCAAACGGGCAAGTCCTACGAGGAAATCTGCCGTGATACGGAGCGCGACAATTTTATGACGGCTGACGAGGCGGTGGCGTACGGTCTTGTAGACCGCGTGATTGCACACCGCGCCTGAAGACACTAACAAGAAAAAATGCCCTCCTCTCTTTTGAGACGGGGGCATTTCAATACCGAGAAAGGATCTCTCATGCCAACCTTTAACAAAAATGGCGATATGCACCGCTGTGCCTTTTGCGGCAGGACGGAAAAGCAGGTGCTTTGTCTGATTCCCTCCCCCTCCGGGGTTTGCATCTGCGACGAATGCGTGGATGCCTGCGAGGAATTTCTGAACGTCAAGCTGCCCGAGCTGCGCGGCGAGGAGGCGGAGCAGCCCCTCACCCTTGAAACGCTGCCCACCCCAAGTGAAATCAAGGCATCGCTTGACGAGCACGTGATTGGGCAGGATGCGGCAAAGCGCGTGCTTTCCGTAGCCGTTTACAACCATTACAAGCGCGTGCTTCACGCAGACTCCCGCGCCGCGCGCAAAAAGGCGCGTACAAAGGGCGAGGAGCCCCAGACCGAGGAGGAGGTCGAGCTGCAGAAATCCAACGTTCTGCTGCTTGGTCCCACGGGTGTCGGTAAAACCTACCTTGCGCAGACGCTTGCCCGCTCCTTCCGCGTTCCCTTTGCCATTGCTGACGCCACCACCCTCACCGAGGCGGGTTACGTAGGCGAGGACGTTGAGAACATTCTGCTCCGCCTGATTCAAGCGGCAGACTTTGACGTGGAGAGGGCCGAGCGCGGCATCATCTATATTGATGAGATTGATAAAATCTCCCGCAAGAGCGAAAACCGCTCCATCACCCGTGACGTATCGGGCGAGGGTGTGCAGCAGGCGCTTCTCAAGATTATTGAGGGCACCGTTGCCAACGTACCTCCGCAGGGCGGCAGAAAGCATCCCAATCAGGAATTTATCCAGATTGACACCTCCAACATTCTCTTTATCTGCGGCGGTGCCTTTGACGGCATTGAAAAGATTATTGAGGCGCGGCAGGGCGCCGGCACCATCGGCTTCGGCGGCGACGTGCGCTCCCGCAAGGAAAAAACGGGCAGCATTTACGGAAACGTCACCAGCCACGACGTGGTGAAATTCGGGCTGATTCCCGAGCTCGTTGGCCGTCTTCCCGTCATTACGACGCTGGACAACCTGGACGAGGAGGCGCTGGTGCGCATCATCCGCGAGCCAAAGAACGCCATGTTCAAGCAATACAAAAAGCTGTTTGAAATGGAGGGCGTGGAGCTTGTTTTTGAGGAGGATGCCTTCCGTGCAATCGCCCACCTCGCCATCGAGCATCAGACGGGCGCGCGCGGACTGCGCTCCATTCTGGAGAGCATTATGCTTGCCCCTATGTATGACATTCCCTCGCGTGACGACGTCAAGCGAATCGTAGTGACGGGGGACTACGTGCGCGGCACCGCACCCCTCATCATTGAAACCAAGTAACACAAGAAACGAAAACAGGAGCAAGCCGTGGCTTGCTCCTGTCTTTTTTTGCTGTATTTATACGGTTTTCTTTGCCGCGCGGCGGAAGGCGAGGGGCTGAATGCCCAAGCTTTTGCGGAATACCTTGCTGAAATAATTTCCGTTACCGAGTCCCACCCGTACGGCAATCTCGGAAACGGGCAAGGAGGTGCTCAGCAAATCGTACATGGCGCGATTGATGCGGACGGCGTTGATATAGTCCACCGTTGTCCTGCCGATGCTGTCGCGGAACAGCTTGGTAAAGTAGTCCGGCGTGACGGAAAGCAGGTCCGCAAGCAGAGGTACTGTTATTTTCTCTTCAAAATGGGTATCAATATAATCAAGCGCAGGGCGCAGACGCAGCACGTTGTGGTACACGATTCTGTCATTTTCCCGCGTTGTACCGTAGGAGGACAGAATCAGCGCCATCATCAGGGTCAGCTGTCCTCGGATGCGAAGCCCGTAGCATAGCTCGCGGGAAAGATACTCCCCGTAGCAATCCTCAAAATAGGTACGGACGGGCATATACAGGTTGCTCTCGGGCAAAATGCGGTATCTGCGGTTGCGCGACTGAATGAGGAACATATAAAAGAGGTCGTTATCAATCTTTTCCCCCATTCCCTCAAACAAATCGCAGGAAAAGCGAATGGAGCGCACGGCGGCAAAGCCGTTCCTTGCCTCAACCGTACGGACAAGCTGGGGTGGCAGGAAGAAAAGCTCTCCCTCCCCTGCCTCAAAGGACGCCATTGCAGAGGTGACGGCAACCGTTCCGCGGCTGACAAGCACCATTTCCAGCGTATTCTCCGTTGCACACGGAGGGAGGAGCGTGCCCGTTCCGCCCTTTTCCTCGCACCCAAAAAAGAACTCCTGTTCCATATTGCCCCCCTTGTTCGTTTCTTTACTATAATGATACCACAAAAGCCCGACAATGTAAAGCGAAATTGCGGAAATGTACCAAAAATATATTTTCGGGGCAGCTGGGACCGACAGTTTACAAATTCCACTATACTTTTTCCAAAAATTGTAGTACAATACTCATATCAAGATTAAGGGGGCTATTATGAAGCGCCGCATCCCAATTCTTTCTCTTTTACTCGTTTTGCTCCTGACCCTTTCCCTGCTGCTCTCCTCCTGCGGGACAGACCCCGCATCTGCCTATGACCTCGCCGTCAAAAACGGCTTTGTCGGCACAGAGGAAGAATGGCTGGCGTCCCTCAAGGGGCAGGACCTCAACATTGAGGAGATTTATGACAAGGCAGTGTCCGAGGGCTTTGAGGGCGATTTTCTCGCATTCCTGACGGAATATCTTTCCCTTGACTCCGATAGGATAGCCGAGGCAATCCGCAACCGCATGGAAACGGATACCGCCAACGCCATTGCACACTCCCTGCTTTCCTGCGTGGAAATTCAATGCTCCACGGGCGGCATCGCCTCCTCCGTTGCGCCCTCCGCCGGGTCTGGTGTCATTTACTCCATCGCAAAGAACAGCGGTGACTGCTATATCATCACCAATCACCACGTCGTTTCCTACGCAACGGCAGACGGAACGGAAATCCACAGCTCTATCTACGTATTTCTTTACGGCATGGAGGTGGTTTCCTCAAACGCCATCCGCGCCACCTACGTCGGTGGCACCGACACCTATGACCTTGCCGTTCTCAAGGTCAGCACCTCCGAGATAGTCAAGAGGTCTGCCGCCCTCCCTGCCAGATTTGCCGACAGCGACGCCATTCTCGCAGGGCAAAGTGCCATTGCAATCGGCAACGCCGCGGCGCAGGGCATCTCCGTCACGCAGGGCATTGTGAGCGCGGATTCCAAGAACGTCACCCTGACCTCCGACGGCATTACCCGCCGTGTCATTCAGGTGGATGCCGCCATCAACGAGGGCAACTCGGGCGGCGGGCTGTTTGACCGCGAGGGGCGCCTGATTGGAATTGTGGTTGCAAAAATCACCGATGACGGCATTGAGAATATGGGCTACGCCATTCCCTCCAACGTGGCATACCGCGTCGCCGACCGCCTGATTGAAACCTATGAGCGCGTCAACACCACGCCCCTCACCTCCACGTCCGTCTCTCTTTCCAAAGCACAGCTTGGCATCAAGCTGAACGCCGCCGCCACCTACGCCTACTATGACGAGGAGGCAAAAGTCACGCGCCTTGCGGAGGAGGTTGTGGTGGACTCCCTTGACTTCACCTCTCCTGCAAAGGTCGCGGGTCTGAAGGCAAATGACCGCATCACCGCCGTCACCGTAGACGGGACGGAAATTTCCGTCAACCGCATTTTCACCCTCCAGGACGCCATGCTCCTGGTGCGTGAGGGCTCCACCGTCATACTCACCTATCTGCGCGGAGGTACGGAGGGGCAAATCACCATGACCGCCGCCTCCTCGTGGTTTACAAGCGTTCCGTAATCCGTCGGGCACCACTAAAACAGAAAAGCGCGTTCTCACCGTGAGAACGCGCTTCTTTTATTTTTTTGCGCCCAAGCGCAGAAACAGCCGCCGCAGAAAATCCACGGGAATGACCGTGAGCGCCATTCCCACCGTCCATAGCAAATCACCAAGTGCGAGGGGCGTCGTGCGGAACAGCGTGCCACCCAAATAAATCATGGCAATCTGCACTCCGCATATAAGCCCCATTATCAAGAGAAATGCGCGGTTGCGCCCAAGCCCGGCAAAAATGCTCATTCTTTCGCTGCGCGCACAAAAGCTGTTGGCGATGCCGCAGAAGATAAACAGGGCAAAAAACACCGTGAGAAAATAGACCTCGTTTGACCCTCTGCGGAAATACACGGCGCAAAAGGGCGACACAAGAAACCACACGCAAAGCCCGAGCGTATACGCCCCCGTCAGGGTAATCTGATGCAGCATACTGCGGGACAGGATTTGCTCCTCGCGTTGCTTGGGTCTCTCGCGCATATAAAATGCCATCGGTGCCTCCCCTGCAAAGGCAAGGCCGCCAAGCGTATCCATAATGATATTCACCCACAGCATCTGAATAATCGTGACGGGGTTTTCAATACCGATAAACTGCCCCAAAAGCGACACCCCGACCGCGCACAAGTTCATCGTCAGCTGAAACGTGACAAACTTGCGAATGGACTTGAAAATGGTGCGGCCGTACAGCACGGTTTTACAAATGGAGGCAATGTTGTCGTCCAGAATGACAATATCCCCTGCCTCGCGCGCGATATCCGTACCGCTTCCCATGGCAAAGCCCACGTCCGCAAGCTTGAGGGAGGGCGCATCGTTGACGCCGTCACCCGTCATGCCCGTCACCAGCCCCAGCCGCTGTGCAAGGCGCACAAGACGGCTTTTATCCCCCGGCAGGGCGCGGTAAACCACGCGCAGGTGCGGAAGCCGCCGCATCAGCTCCCCGTCCTCCAGCTGTGCAAGCTCTCGCCCGCTGATGACCTCTCCCTCGCCCCCTGTTGCAAGCCCGCATTCCCTGGCAATCGCAACGGCGGTGCTTTCGCCGTCCCCCGTCACCATCACCACCTGCACCCCTGCCTTGTGCAGGGTGGCAACGGACCTCTCCGCCTCCGGGCGCAAAGGGTCACGCAGGAGCAGAATTCCCACAAGACAAAGCCCGGACGGAACGCCCGTCTTCCCGAAGCGCTCCGCGTTACACAGGGCGACCAGACGCTCACCCGTCACCGCCTGCGTTGCCATCAGTCGCTTGAGCGTCTGCGCCTCCTCCCTTGTAAAGGGGCGCTCGGTGCCGTCGGGCGCCAGGTAGGTCGTGACGTGTGGAAGCAACACGTCAGGGGCGCCCTTGACGTAGACCCCCGACGGGGTTTTGACCGCCGCCATTTTGCTCTCGCTTGTAAAGGGGCGTCTGTCAAGAATCTGTGCCTCCTCCGCCATGGGGTCGTAAAAGTATTCCAGAATCGCCCTGTCCGTGGCGTTTCCGCCAACGGCGCCCGCATCCGTCATGCTGCTCTCGGTATTCCACATTGCATTTCTGCACAGCGCCTGCCGTATCGCAGGCGCCCCTTGGAGGGCGCGCCGTCCGCGATAAAACACCCCGCCACCGCAAAGCGTTCCGCAAACGCTCATTTTTCCGCAGGTGAGTGTCCCCGTTTTATCCGTAAACAGGATATTCAGACTTCCTGCCGTTTCAATTCCCACCATTTTACGAACCAGCACGCCGTCCTTTACCATGCGGCGCATATTGGAGGACAGCACCACCGTAATCATCATGGGGAGTCCCTCTGGGACCGCCACCACAACGACGGTAATCACCAGCGTCACCGTATGAATCAGCGTTCCAATAACAAAAGTGCGGTCCGAGAGCGCCGCGCGAATGGCGGCTCCGTCAAAATCAAAGGACAGAACGAATGCGCCGAACAGGTATGCCAACGCCACAAGTGCTGCCATGACGTATCCGATACGGCTGATTTGTCCCGCAAGACGGGAAAGACGCACCTTCAGCGGGCTTTCCCTGGTATCCGTTTGAAGCTCCTCGGCAAGAGCGCCGTAAAAGGTTGCCTTGCCAACGCGCTCTACGCGCACGCAGGCGCTCCCACCCACGACGACGCTGCCGCGAAACACCTGCCCCTCGCAGGCAAGGTCCCACTCCTTTTGAGGGCCGCAGGGGCGCTTTACTGCCTCTGCACTCTCTCCGTTCAGGGCTGCCTGGTCAACGCTGACCTCGCCAAAGACGACCCGACCGTCCGCCTGTATCATTTCCCCTGCCTGTAAGCAGAGGCAATCCCCGACGACAAGCTCCTCTGCCTCTATCTGCTCCACCCTGCCCTCGCGTCTGACACGGCATTTTCCGCCGGCAGACGAGGCGCGGAGCTTTTCAAACGCCCTTTCGCTTCCCCATTCCGACAGGGTTGACACAAGGGTGGAGAGCGCCACCGCCAGAAGAATGCCTCCCGTTTCAAACCAATTGCATCGGGGGAACAGCACAAGAACGTTGACCCCGAGTGCAATGAGAAGCACGCGGATAATGGGATCGCCAAAATTGCCGATCAGCTGCCGCAAAAAGCTTTTCCGCTTGCCCCCCTCAAGGGCGTTCGTGCCGTGCTCCCGCCTTGACTGCTCTACCTCGCGGGCTGTCAGCCCCTCTCTTTGCCACTCGCCCTGCTTTTCTCTCGTGCCTATCATACGCGCCCTCAACCGTTTTTTATCAATATACGATTGCAAGAGCAAAAAAAGCACCCCGTGGGGTGCATTTTCGGGGCATAGAAAAATGGGGCGCAGCCGCGCCCCATGTAAACCCGCCAAGCCGTGTAAAGCCCTTTGACCCGCTATCAGCAGGTGGGTGCCCTCCTCCCTATCTTTGTGCTTCCAACGTCCGCCCGAATGGGCGGGAGGCCTGCATTCCCAATAGGATACTCAAGCTCCCTTTATCAATTTGTAGGTCCAAATACGCTTTATCACGCACAAGGCAGGCAGTAAATTACTGTCCGTCGGTGTCGTCAAGATTGACCTCGTTGAAGAAGAGATCATCAAAAAACTCTGCGACTCTGTCAAAGGTTTCGTCGTCGTCAATGGTATAGAAATTGGTGCCTTCCTCCTCCTCTACCACCTGGAAAACCATATAATCCCCGTCGATATCGCATTCAAAGAGGGGGGCAAGCGCAGCGTAGAGATTGCCGTCGATTTCAGCATCTGCCAGCACCTCAAACTGCAGCTCCTCGCCGCTTTCGTCGTCCGTCAGGGTGACGACGTCAATTTCCTCCTCACCGTTTACGGGCTTCTTCTGTTCGCTCATATTCAGTATTCGCCAAAGGCGCTCCTTTCATTCTTGTGTGTTTATTGTATCACAGTTGCGTCAATGAGTCAAGTAGAGCGGGCTACTCGCCGTCAAGCAAATGACCCAGCACCGCAAGGCAAACGTACATTGCCCCGTCGCTCAGGCGCGTATGCTCTCCCTCGTAGAGCACCAGCCCTGCCTCCGCAAGCGGTGCCAGTCGGGCGGCGTACTTCTCACGGAAGCCGTAGCCGAAGGCGGCACGGAATACGCGCTCGTCAATGCCGTCCGCGGTGCGGAGTGCCAGCATCACCGTCTCGTACTCGCGCTCCTCCTCCGTTTGCTTCTCTTGCGTGTCAAGGGTTGGCTTCGGACAGGACAAATATGCCGCAAGGTCGCGGCTGTGTCCGTAGCGGCGCCCGTCAAAATAGGAATGGGCAGCAACGCCGATTCCGATATACTCCCCCATCTGCCAATAGCGCAGATTGTGGCGGCTTTCCCTGCCCGGCAGGGCGTAGTTTGAAATTTCGTAGTGGCGATAGCCCGCCTCCCCGAGAATGCGTACGCAATCCATATACAAATCTGCCTCCGCATCTCCGTCCGGCAGATGAAGCTCCTCCACCCGCTCCGCAAAGGGGGTCCCCTCCTCAATCTTCAGCCCGTAGGCGCTGATATGGTCGGGGCGGAGAGCAATCGCCCTCCTGAGCGTGCGCCTGAAGCTCTCGCGCGTCTGCGTGGGAATTGCATACATCAGGTCAATGGTGACGTTTTCAAAGCCCGTCTTTCGCGCAAGCGAAAAAAGCTCCTCTGCCTCACGCGCTGTATGCAGGCGCCCAAGTGCGGATAGCTCGCCGTCGTCAAAGCTTTGCACACCGATGCTCAGGCGGCAGATACCGAGCTCCCGCCAACGGGAGAGCAGCTCCCTGTCTGCGGTTTTGGGATTGACCTCCGCCGTGATTTCGGCGTCCTCCCTTACGGAAAACACCTCGCGGATTGCCCCGAGCACGCGCGCCATATCCTCTGCCGCGAGAAGCGAGGGTGTGCCGCCTCCAAAATAGACGGTATCCACCTCGTACCCCGCCGCGTAGGGGCGGTAGGCGCGAAGCTCGTCGCACAGGGCGGTGGCATACGCGCGCCGCACGTCCTCTCCGACTCCTACAAAGGAGCAGAAATCGCAGTAATGACACTTACGCAGGCAAAAGGGGACGTGTATATAAATGCCGACGCGCTTACTCATCGTCAAGCTTCAGCACCGCCATAAACGCTTCGGGGGTGACCTCTACGCTGCCGAGGCGGCGCATCTTCTTTTTACCCTCCTTTTGCTTTTCAAGCAGCTTCTTTTTTCGGGTAATATCTCCTCCGTAGCACTTGGCAAGCACGTCCTTACGCATCGCCTTGACG
>JAFQJX010000242.1 GCA_017397205.1 Clostridia bacterium
CCCCCGATTTCGGGGAGGACGATCTGTTTGACGTGCGGCGTAAGGTGGGCATGGTGTTTCAGAATCCCGATAACCAGACGGTTGCCACCGTTGTGGAGGAGGACGTTGCCTTTGGCCCTGAAAACCTGGGGCTCCCGTACGAGGAGCTCAGACGTCGCGTGGACGATGCCCTTGCCGCCGTCGGAATGACCGCCTATGCACAGCACGCGACCCACAAGCTGTCGGGCGGACAAAAGCAGCGCGTTGCCATTGCGGGCGTGATTGCCATGCTTCCCAAATGCATCATTCTGGACGAGGCGACGGCAATGCTGGACCCCCTGGGCAGGCGCGAGGTGATGGATACGATTGAACGCCTGAACCGCGAGCGCGGGATGGCAGTTCTTCATATTACCCATTACATGGAGGAGGCGGCGCGCGCCGACCGCGTCCTTGTCATGGATGACGGACATATTGCCCTGGACGGCACACCGAGGGAGGTCTTTTCTCAGGTGGAGCTTCTCAAGAGCTTGGGGCTGGAGGTTCCGCAGCCCACCTACCTGTTGCATCGCCTTTCAAGGGCAGGGTACGACCTGCCAAAGGATTGCCTGACGGTAGACGAGGCGGCACAGGCGCTCCTCGCCCTTTACAGGGCATCTCAGAATACAGCCGAATAAGGAAGCAAATGAATATACTTGAACTGAAGAACATTTCCTACACCTACGGCAGGGGCACTCCCTTTATGGTAAAGGCCCTTGACGGGGTGAGCGTGGGATTTGAGAGAGGAAAAATAACGGGTCTGATTGGGCATACCGGCTCGGGGAAATCCACCCTTGTGCAGATGCTGAACGGACTTTTGAAGCCCGATAGCGGACAGGTGCTGCTGGACGGGAGGGATATCTGGGAAAAGCCCAAGGAAATCCGCTCCGTGCGCTTCCGCGTGGGGCTTGTGATGCAGTATCCCGAATATCAGCTGTTTGACGATACGGTAGAGGCGGATATTGGCTATGCACTGCGGAATATGGGAAAATCTCCCGACGAAATCGCAAGGCGCGTGCGTGATGCGGCTGCATTCGTGGGAATCGGAGAGGACCTCCTCTCCAAGTCGCCCTTTGACCTGTCGGGCGGACAGAAACGGCGCGTTGCCATCGCGGGCGTGCTTGCGATGGAGCCCGAGGTGCTGGTCCTTGACGAGCCGGCGGCAGGGCTTGACCCCCGTGGACGTAAGGAAATTCTCGGCGGTCTGTGCCGTTACCGCGACACCCACGGCGCCACCGTGATTCTCGTTTCTCACAGCATGGAGGATATGGCAACCTACTGTGTCCGCGTTGTCGTCATGAGCGATGCGCGCCTGTTTGCAGAGGGCAAGACGGGCGAGGTGTTTGCCCGCGCACGGGAGCTTGCCTCCGTGGGGCTGGATACCCCCCGTGTTTCCCATATTGCGGAGGCGCTGATTGCCGCAGGCGTCCCTCTTACGGGCGAGTTGTATACGGTGGAGGGGCTTGAAAGAGCATTCCTCGCCGCCATGAGAGGGGAGGGGAAGCAATGATTTCCGATATCACCCTCGGTCAGTATTTCCCCGGGACGTCCATTCTGCACAAAATGGACCCCAGAGTGAAAATCCTGCTCACGGTTGCGTACATTGTTGCGATTTTCCTTTGCAAATACGTCCTCACGTACGCCCTGATGCTCCTGTTTACCGCATGGCTCGTGCTGGCAAGCGGAATATCCTTCAAAACAATTCTCAGAAGCTTAAGACCCATTGTCATTATTCTTATCATTACCGCCCTGATTAACGTCCTGTTTACGGGCGGAGAGGGGGAGCCGCTGTTCGTGCTCTGGAAAATCAGGGTATATGAGGCAGGGCTCTGGCGCGCCTTGTTTATGGCGCTTCGCGTGGTGATGCTGGTGGCGGCGGGAAGCTTGTTCTTAACCTATACCACCTCCCCGATTGCCCTGACGGATGCGATTGAGGCGCTTCTCAGCCCCCTTCGTCTGATTCGCGTGCCCGTTCATGAGTTTGCCATGATGATGACGATTGCGCTTCGGTTTATTCCCATTCTCATTGAGGAGGCGGAAAAAATCATGAACGCGCAGAAATCCCGCGGCGCCGACCTGTCCACGGGCGGCCCTGTGAAGCGCATCAAGGGGCTCGTTCCCATTATCGTTCCCCTGTTTATTTCCGCATTCCAGCGTGCTATGGACCTGGCAACCGCCATGGAATGCCGCTGCTACCGTGGAGGCAAGGGGCGCACCAAGCTCCGCAGGTACCGCGTGGGCTGGCGTGACCTGGTGATGGTTCTTCTAATGACGGGTGTTACGCTCGGGATTGTCCTGGGCAATCGGCATCTGCCCGCACTTGTTGGATGGGGGTATTCGCTATGAAATACCTGATGTGTCTGAGATACGTTGGCACGAATTTTTGCGGCTCGCAGATTCAGCCGAGCGTGCGAACGGTGCAGGGCGTGCTGAACGATGCGTTTGAGGCGCTGTTTGGCGTGCGGTGCATGGTGACCTCCTGCTCTCGCACGGACAGCGGCGTGCACGCAAACGGCGCGACCCTGACCGTCGCCCTGCCTGACGGCACTCTCCCGATTCCCCCCGAGCGCCTGCCCATTGCGGTGATGCCGCATTTGCCGCCCGACGTCGGGGTTTACGGCGCCACCGCCGTGCCCGACTCCTTCCACGTGCGACATGACGCTCAGGGAAAGGAATACGTCTATCTTTTGTATAACAGCCCCGTAAGAAACCCCTTTTACGAAAATCGCGCGTGGTTTTACCCGCGCCCGATAGACGGTGAGGGGCTTGAAAGAATGAAGGAGGCGGCAGGGCATCTCCTGGGAACGCACGATTTTGCCGCGTTGATGGCACAGGGGTCCCCCGTTGCGACGACGGTCCGTACGCTCCAGGGGCTTCGCGTTTTGCGCGAGGGAGAGCTGATTCGCTTTGAGGTGGAGGCGGACGGCTTCCTTTACAACATGGTACGCATTATCGTTGGCACGCTTGTTGAGGTGGCGGCAGGGCGCATTTCCCCCGAGGAGATACCCGATATTCTCGCCTCCTGCGACCGCACGCGTGCAGGTATGACGGCACCCCCCGAGGGGCTTTATCTCAATCGCGTTTTTTACACAAAATAAGAAAGAGAGACAGGATTTGCCTCGCTCATTTTCTTATGAAAAAATCTCCCTTCGTTTATACTAAATTCAGTATGAACGGAGGACAGCCGTTGCTGTCGCCACGGCTTTTTTATATATGAAAAGGAAAGGAAACGGACGGGGAAAAAGGGTTGCGCGGGTCTTGCTTTGTCTTGTACTTGTCCCCCTGCTTCTTGCAGGGGCGGTGATTGCCGTTACGGCAATCGGGCTGGACAGCAAGGCAGACCTTGCGGTGATGGAGGCGGCGCGGCTTTCCCGTACGACACGCCTGTATGCACCCCTGCCCGAGATACCGAGAGAGGAGCTGTCGCTTGACACCTATCTTCCGCAGGAGGTTGGCATTCTCTGGGGGGAGGAGAATATGGTGTGGGCACAGTGGGACGAAATACCCGCCAATCTCAAAAACGCCTTCGTTGCCGTTGAGGACCAGCGCTTCTGGCGGCACCGTGGGGTGGATATGCGCCGCACCCTGCTTGCAACGCTGAACTATATCATTCCGTTTCGCGGCACCTTTGGCGGCTCTACCATTACGCAGCAGCTGATTAAAAACGTGCACGGAGAAAAGGAGGTTTCCCCCACGAGGAAGTTAAAGGAAATCATTCGTGCGGTGCGGCTTGAGAGGGTATACAGCAAGGAGGAAATACTCACCTACTATCTCAATATCGTACCGATGGGAAACGGCTGTATGGGTGTGAAAAGCGCCGCGCGCTATTATTTTGGCAAGGACCTTGATGCTCTGGACCTCGTGGAGTGCGCCGCACTTGCCGCCATTACCAACGCCCCTGCGCGCTACGACCCCACGCAATACCCCGAGGAAAACGCCACGCGGCGAGCGCTTGTGCTGGACGGAATGCTGCAAAACGGGTATATCGGCAGGGAGGAATACGAAAAGGCAAGGGGAGCGCCCCTCGTCTTAAACGTCACCGACCCCATTTATACCACGAGGCGCAATTCCTGGTATGCGGAGACGGTGATTGACGACGTCATAGAGGCGCTTTCAGAGAAGCTTGGAATATCCAGAACGGCGGCAAGCACCATGCTCTATCGCGGTGGGCTGGAAATCTATACGCTGATGGACCCGAGGGTCCAGGCGGTGATGGAGGAGTGCCTTGCGACGGAGGAGGTGTCGGACGCTCTTGCGGGCGCCAACGGCGGCATGATTGTTTCTCACCCCGAAACGGGGGATTTGCTTGGGATTATCGGCGGCATGGGGGAAAAGGAGGGCAACCGCCTGTTTCACCGCGCAACGGGGGGATATTATCCGCCCGGGTCCGCAATCAAGCCCCTTTCCGTGTACGGACCTGCCCTTGAGAGCGACCTGATTACCTACGCCACCGCCTTTGACGACCTTCCGCGTGTGACGGGGCAGGGACTCTGGCCGCATAACAGTCCCAACGTCTACGCAGGCAGAATCGGCGTCTATGAGGCAATTGCAAAATCCAAAAACACGGTTGCCGTGGACGTGCTGGAGCTTGTGGGTAAGGAACGGGCGTATGAGG
>JAFQJX010000243.1 GCA_017397205.1 Clostridia bacterium
GCGGGGCGTTCCTTGCCAAAATAGGCGTATAAGTCAATTTGCGTTTCGTATTTCATAGTGCATCTCCTTGCTTGATACCCCATTATACCCCCGTCCAAGCCCTGCCGTCAAGCGGGATTTGAAAATCCCTGCTTTTTCGGCACCTTGCCGACCTTTTTCTTCTTTTTCTTGTGCAAGATTCATAGAAAAATGCCTGCGCCA
The DNA here is from genome assembly GCA_017397205.1 of Clostridia bacterium. GTDB lineage: Bacteria > Bacillota > Clostridia > Oscillospirales > CAG-272 > UBA1740. The sequence goes on from JAFQJX010000243.1 coordinate 202, forward strand.
CCGCGCGATTTTTCCAAAAAAAGGGTTGCGGTGAAGCAGCGGAATATGATAAAATAATGGAAAATAAAAGCCGTGGAGGATGCTATGGTAAAGAATACCTCTCAGAAAGTTACGCGCCTGACGCAGTATGCACTTCTGACCGCGCTCGTGGTTGTTTTGCAAATGATGAGCAACGTCTTTGTGATTGGCACGGTGCCGATTTCCCTGTCGCTCATTCCTCTCGTCCTTGGCGCCGCCCTGTACGGTCCCTGGGTGGGGACCTTCCTCGGCTTCGTGCTGGGGCTTGTGAATTTTGTTAGCACTTTTTCCACCCCTATGTTGTTGGTGCTTTTTAACTCCTCTCCCGTCATCTATATCATCACCTGCTTTGGAAAAACCATGGCGGCGGGTGCCGTGGCAGGGCTTCTTACACGCCTTGTTGAGAAAAAGAACGGCAAATGGGGCGTCTGGCTTGCCGCCATTTCCGTTCCCTTGATAAATACGGGAATATTCATTGTCATGATGTTTTTGTTCTTCTGGAAAGATCTTGCTGTCTTCAGTGGCAGCGAGACGGCGGGAGATATCGTCACCTACATGTTTACCATCCTCGTTGGCGTGAACTTCCTCGTGGAGTTTTTGGTCAATGCCCTCCTGGGTCCCGCCTTTCACCGCATCGTCCTCTTTGTGCGCCGCCTGGAGCAGGCATAAATTTCCTTTGGAAATTGTCACAATCGGACGGAAAAGCAATTGACAGCGGGCTTTTTGGGCGTTATAATTGAATCAGAGCATTTCGTGAAATTTATGAAAGGAGTACTGTCATGAAGGAATTCGTGGATAAACTGAATGGACTGAGCCTTCTTCTGAAGCTGATTCTTTGCATTCCGCTGCTTGATATTGTCTGGAGCGTTGGCCGCGTTCTGAACGGCCTTGCAAAGAAGGACATTCTCTGGACGGTCATCGGTATTCTGACCATCGTTCCCGGTGCTGCATTCATGTGGCTGGTGGACCTGGTGCTGATTCTGATGCGCGGCAAGGCGTCCGGAATGGCATGATTTCAGGCAAACATAGAAGCGCGGGGTCTTCCTGCGCTTTTTCCTTTGTCCCATACGGGGCAGGGAACTTGAAATTCGCCAAACGGAATTGACAATATGTGGGGCGTATGCTATAATAACTGCGGCATCAACCACAGCAATTTTATGAGAGGAGCTATACACATGGCAAAAAAAGCAAAAAAGGATTATTTCGGTCTCAGCTGGATTGTTAGTCTTATTTTGGCAATCATCCCCTTCACCTCCTGGATCTGCGGCGCGCTAACCCGTTTTGGAGAGGGTAAGATTGTAGCGGCCTTGATCCGCCTGATTTTCGGATTCACGCTCGTTTGGGTGTTGGATCTTATCTGCATGATTTTCAATCATAAGATCTGCCGCCTTCTGAACGTTTGATAAGAGGACTAATTTTTTATCGGACACCTACATCAAAAAAGGATAACGCGAGCGCGTTATCCTTTTTTATTCGTTTCGTTCGCTCCTCCCGTAAGAAAATAGGGCTTTGGAAAGACGGGCATATCCTTGTGGTGGCTGCGCGTCTTGTCGTTGAGCAGGACGGCGGCAGGGAAGATCGCCCCCTCACCAAAGGCGGACTGAATATCGTCCGTCGCCTTTTCCAGGCGGGTTTCCCGTTCCAGACGCGCCCCGTCGTAAAAGAGGTCGAGCTGCTCTCCCGCCGTCCCCTGTGAAAGACGGGTCGCACGGACGGTCAGGGCGCGGATGGGACATTCCTTCCGGTAGCTTCTCCTGTAAAGGGAAAAGGCACTCTCTGCAATCAAGCGGGCGCTCTGCGTGGCGGTGGGCAGGGGGGCGTCCAGCTGCTTGGTGATCAGATGGCGGTCCTTGACGGCAATCTGAATTCCCTCGGCAAACATTCCCTCCGAGCGCAGCTGCTTGCCTACGTCCTGGGATAGCTCCAGGAAAATGCGCGCCACCTCCTCGTCATCGGTGACGTCGGCGTTCATGGTGATGCCGTGCCCGATGCTTTTGGGCGGCACCTTGTCAGATGCGTGTCGGACGGGGCTGGTATCCCAGCCGTTTGCAAAGGAGTGGAGCATCGCGCCGTTTTTGCCAAGCAGATGCCTGATGAAGGCGGGGTCGGCGTTTGCAAGGTCGCCGATTGTGTGAATGGAATAAAGCCCGAGCGTCCGCGCGGTGCTGCGTCCCACGAACAGAAGGTCCCCGACGGGGGCACCCCACGCCACCGTCTGATAGTTTTCACGGGAGATGACGGTGGTGGCATCCGGCTTTTTCATATCGGACGCCAGCTTTGCAAAAATCTTGTTAAAGGAAACGCCCACGGAAACCGTCAGCCCAAGCTCACGCGAGACGGTGGTGCGCACCTCCTCCGCAAGGTCAAAGGGGGTATCGTAGTGCAGGGCGGCGCCCGTCATATCAATCCAGCTTTCGTCAAGCCCGAACGGCTCCACCAGGTCGGAATAGCGCAGATAAATGTCCCGTGTCAATGCGGAAAATTTGTGATACATAGGGAAATTCGGCGGCACCACGGTGAGGTCGGGACAGACCTTTTGCGCCTGCCAGATTGCCATTCCTGTCTGCACCCCTCTTTGCTTGGCAAGCTCGCTTTTTGCAAGCACGATGCCGTGCCTGTCCTCCTTGGAGCCGCAGACGGCAAGCGCCTTGCCCCGATAGGCAGGGTTGAGCACCGTTTCCACGGAGGCGTAAAAGCAGTTGAGGTCAATGTGAAAGATAACGCGGTCGCTCATCCTGTGCTCTCCCTGACGGAAAACCACGTGCCCGTGTCACCCTCGTAATATATTTTCTTGTGGACACCCTCAATTTGCAGGGTGTATTCAACGGGTGCCACGCAGGCAACCACCTGCGGACAGCGGTGCGTGACGGAAAGGATTTTTTCCACCGCAAACGCCTTGCCCCCGAAATGCACCCGAATGGGGCGCAGGCGTCCCTCGCGGGAAAACAGCGCCTCCACCTCAAGCGGAATACGGGTATAGGTTTTCATGTTACACCAAATCCTTGATCACCTTGACGGCAACGCCCTGCACGGCGGCGTCACGCACGAACAGATCCGCCATCTCCCTGTTTTCGGGGTGCAGACGGATCCGCCCCTCCTCGGGCTCGGGAAAGTAGCGCTTGAGCGTGACCTCCCCCTCGGAGAGAACGACGGCAATCTGCCCCGTGGGGCAGGAGGGCTGACGGCGGACCAGCACGAGGTCCCCATGGCAAATCCCCGCCTCAATCATGGAGCTTCCCCTTGCGCGCAAGAGAAAGAACTCCCCCTCTCCC
>JAFQJX010000244.1 GCA_017397205.1 Clostridia bacterium
CCCGCACCCTGCCGGGGTGCGGTGTTCCTTTTGCCTTGGCAGACCGACAAAGAGATAGGGGCGCAGACGGGGAGCGACAAGGTCCGTCAGGGTGTCAAGCTGTGCGTCAAAGAGAGCGGGGTCGCCACCGTCAAGGTACAGCCCGTCAAGGTAGGGCAGGGCTTTGGTAAGGAAATCGGGGGCGTCCAGGAAAGCGGACATGCCCCCTCTTGCAAGCAGGGAGATGCCAAGCGCCGCAAGCGGCTCGCGCATCAGCTTGAGAATACCGACGCCAATTCCGTCAAGCGAGGGGAGCCGCAAGATACAGGCACGGAATCCGCGGTCGCGGATTTTTGCAAGCGCGCGTGGCTCCGAGCAGAGAAAGGGCAGGGGTGCCGAGAGTGAAATCACGGGGACGCTATAAGGGGCACGCCTGTCAAGGAGGAGCCGAGGAATATAAGGCAACACGCCGTTTTGAATGGCACCGCCCGTCACGGCTATATGAGAGTGAAGCCGCTGAACGGCGGAGGGCACGTAGTTGCCCGTCTGCTCCCGCAGAAGCGACAGGGAGGAGGTGGGGGTTGCACACACGGCGCGCACTCTGCCCCCGCGCACCTTGCGCGGCAGAAGCAGCGTTTGTCCTGCAAGCAGGGGGCGCCGTGCGGCGGTCGGGTTGAACTTCTTGAGTAGGGTGGGCTCCACGTGCTGTTCCTTTGCAATTTGCATAAGAGTGTCGCCGTGCCTGACGGTATAGGTTTGCATATCTGTACTCCTTTCCATAGCAGAATATGCCCGTTTCAGGGCGGTGGTGCCTGCATAAAAGGTCGCGTCCTGCACCATAATTGTCATATCAAAATCAGAATTGTCATATCAAAATCAGGAGGGGCGTTATGCAAAGAAAAATCGCGCGGGTGGGTGCCCGCGAAATACTTGACAGTCGGGGAAATCCAACGGTGGAGGCAAGCGTTTATCTGACGGACGGGACGGTCGGGGTGGCATCCGTGCCGTCGGGTGCATCCACGGGCAAATACGAGGCGCACGAGTTGCGCGACGGCGACAGCGCACGCTTTGGAGGACGGGGGGTGCTGCGCGCTGTTGACAATATCCGCCGTATCATATCTCCCGCCCTCGTGGGCGCGGACCCCTTTGACCAATTCGTTATCGACAGCACCATGATTTCCCTTGACGGAACACGGGATAAGGCGTCGCTTGGTGCCAACGCCACGCTTGCCGTTTCTCTTGCGGCGGCACGTGCTGCCGCCTGCTGTGAGGGGGTGCCGCTTTACCGCTATCTCGGCGGGGTACGGGCTTGCCGCCTGCCCGTTCCGATGATGAATATTCTCAACGGCGGCGCCCATGCCGCGAACAACCTGGAGGTGCAGGAGTTTATGATTCTGCCGCTGGGGGCTGCCGATTTTGAGGAGGGCGTGCGGATGTGCTGCGACGTGTACCGCACGCTGGGCACCCTGCTCAAAAGGGCGGGGAAATCCACCACCGTGGGGGACGAGGGTGGCTACGCCCCCGACCTTTCGGGAGAGGAGGAGGCACTTTCCCTCATTTGCGAGGCAATCGTCGGGGCAGGGTATTCCACGGATGCAATCGGGCTTGCGCTGGATGCCGCCGCGAGCGAATGGTGGCAGGACGGGGAAACGGGGTATCGGTTGCCCAAAACAAATGTAAAAATGACCTCGGACGCATTGATTGACCGCTGGGACCGCCTGATTGAGGAGTTTCCCATCGTGTCCATTGAGGACGGGCTTGGCGAGGATGACGGCGACGGCTGGAGGAGCATGACACAGCGCCTTGGCGGAAAAATTATGCTGGTGGGGGACGACCTGTTTGTGACGAACACCGCCCGTCTTGCCGAGGGAATGGACAGGGGCTGGGGCAACGCCATTCTCGTCAAGCCCAATCAGATAGGCACCCTGACGGAGGTCCTTTCCGTTGTGGACATGGCAACGGCGGGGGGATACCGACATATCCTCTCGCACAGGTCGGGTGAAACGGAGGATACCTCCATTGCTGACCTTGCCGTAGCAACGGGAGCACCCTTTATCAAGGCGGGCGCGCCTGCAAGGGGAGAGCGGGTTGCCAAATACAATCGCCTCTCCAAAATCGGGCGTGTGCTGGGCGATGCCGCGGAGTACGGAATGGCATAAAAAACGGTTGTCTTGGGGGCGGCGGATACGCGCCGCCCTCTTTGCAGCTCAGGGGGAGGAAAACTTTTCACATTTTGACCGCAAAGACTTGACA
>JAFQJX010000245.1 GCA_017397205.1 Clostridia bacterium
CACCGAGCGCCGCCTCCACCACCACGTCAAAGCCAAGCGCGCGAAGCCCCGCAATCACCTGCTCGGTCGTTGCGTAGGAAAACTGCGTGGAAATGCTGGGCGCCACGATGGCGTAGGTTTTGTACCCAGCGCCCTCGTGCTTGCGCTTGAGAATATCAATGACGTTCAGCAGATAGGACTTGTCCGCAATGGCACCGAAGGGGCATTGATGCATACACGCACCGCAGTCGGTGCATCTTTCAAAGTCAATATGAGCCGCCTGGTTTTCGCCCGCGGCAGAAATTGCCTTCACCTTGCAGGCGTTCTCGCAGGGGCGCGTCTTGCGCGTAATCGCGCCGTAGGGACATTCCTTGGCGCAGGCGCCACAGTTGACACACGAGGAGGGGTCAATAAACGCGCGCCTCTGACGGACGTCAAAGGTAATGGCATTCTGGTGGCACGCATCCTCACACGCGTGGGCAAGACAGCCGCGGCAGGTATCGTTTACCTGAAAGCCGCTGATCGGGCACTCGTCACAGGCAATATCAATGACCTCCATGACGTTGCGGTCGCTGCGGTGACCTCCCATGGCAATCTTGATGCGCTCGCCCAGAATGGCGCGCTCCTTGTAAACACAGCACCGCATCGTCGGGGTGTTGCCGGGAATCAGGCGCTTTGGAATATCCAAGACCCCGATAGACAGGGTGTTGTTCCACGCCTCCCGTGCCACCTCGCGCAGCACGCTGTATTTCAGGTATTGTACTCTGGTATCAAACTTTTTCATAAGTCCCCCGATACGGTTTAGTAAAAACGGCTGTCGCCGTGAGATGCGGAAAAGGGAGTGTCTCTTGTTTCGCCCTCGGCGAGCAGCCGTTTGGGATTATTCAAATTCTACCACGTTGACCCAGGAGGCAAGGAATTCCTTCTCCTCGGGCTTGCCCTTCACGGACTGCGAAGCGGCAACGATGGGCATCCATTTCTGCACGTACTGACGGGCGGTGTCGCTCTTGCGGCAGAACAGGCGGAGATAACGCTCTGCGTCCTCGCCCTTGCCCTTCAGACTGTACAGCAGATAGGTGCGCGCCACGTCCGCCGAGGCGTTGCCCTGCGTTGCGTGCGACCAGTCCAGGATATAGGGCGTGCCGTCATTTGTAATAATGATATTGGCGGTGTTGTAGTCGCCGTGGCACAGCTTGTTGTGGCGGGGCATTCCCTCCAGGCGGGTATGCAGCTCGTAGCGGATGGTCGCCTCCAGGTCGGTCTGGTCCACCTTGCGGTGCATCTTGTCACGCAGCTTGGTGAGCAGGGGCACGCGCTGGCGGTGAATTTCCATCTGCAAATCCACGAACAGGTTGAGGTGCTCGTCGTATTTCTCGGGATAGGAGAGCATCAGGTCCGTCAGACTGCGCCCCTCAATATAATCGTACACGATTGCCCACTTGCCGTCAATCTTGGTGACCTCGTGCAGGCGGGGAATGTTGAGAGAGGTTTCTCCGACGCGGGCAAGATTCAGCGCCTCGTTAAGCACCTGCGCGGGGGAAAAGTTCGGCTCGAACACCTTGATGGTCTTGTCACCGTCACGGTAAATGGTCTTGGTCGAGCGCTTTGCAATGATTTCGTTCAGCTTCATTTGTCGTCCTCCGTTTATACCTTATGCTTGGTGCCGTAGTAGGCGTTGAGATACATTTGTTTCAGCTCACTCATCAGCGGGTAGCGGGGGTTTGCGCCCGTGCACTGGTCGTCAAACGCCTGCTCCACCATATCGTCAAGACGGGAGAGGAACTCCTCCTCGCCGACGCCATAGTCGCGGATGGTCGCCTTGATGCCGACGCGCTCCTTGAGTGCGTCAATCGCCGCAATCAGCCCCTCCAGCTTCTCCTCGTCCGTCTTCCCTGCAATCCCGAGCGCATCCGCCACCTCGGCGTAGCGCGCGAGGGTATGAGGATGGTCGTACTGGGAGAAGGTACCCATCTTGGTGGGGACCTCGGCGGCGTTGAAGCGAAGCACCTCGTCAATCATCAGGGCGTTGGCAACGCCGTGAGGCAGATGATAGAAGGCACCCAGCTTGTGCGCCATGGAGTGGCACACGCCGAGGAAGGCGTTGGCAAAAGCCATACCCGCCATTGTGGCTGCGTGAGCGACCTTTTCACGCGCGGCCGGCTCGTTTTGACCGTTGTCATAGCACGCGGGCAGGTATTCAAAGATGACCTTA
>JAFQJX010000246.1 GCA_017397205.1 Clostridia bacterium
CCTACTTGGGCGCGAGGACCTGATTGGTATGGGAGAGGAGTGCCTTGTGCGCCCCGAAAACACAAGGCCTGCCCCCAAGAGGACGGCGCCCACTCCCCAAAAGGGAGGACAGGCAAGACGGGGCAGGCAAAACAGCCGCACCCCTGCCAGCCGTGAGTGGAAAAAGGGCGGCAAGGGGAGACGTTAAATGGAAAAAGACACCTTGATTGCTCCCTCCTATTACGCTTCCTTTGGGTGCATCGGCGGCGCCTGCCGCCACTCTTGCTGCGTGGGCTGGGAGATTGATATTGACGAGCAGACGCTTGCCCTGTACGAGGGCATGGAGGGCGCCCTCGGCGACCGACTGAGGCGCTCCGTTTGCTATGACGGCACGCCGCATTTTGCCCTTTCGGAGGGGGAACGTTGTCCCCACCTGAACAGGGAGGGACTCTGCGACGTGATTCTGGAGGCAGGGGAGGGCGCCCTTTGCCAGATTTGTGCCGACCACCCTCGCTTTTACCACGAAGGCGCATACGGGTGCGAGGTGGGGCTAGGTCTTTGCTGTGAGGCGGCAGCCGAGCTGATTTTGTCCCGGCAGGACCCCGTCACGCTGGTAAGGCAGGACGGAACGCCCCTTGTGATGCGTCCCTCCTACCGTAACACCCTGTTTCAAATACTCCAAAACCGTACCCAAACCGTACCGATGCGGATGCGCTTGCTCCTTGCCCTCGCAGGGGGAGGGGAGATGCCCTCGCTCGGGGGGCTGTATGACGAGGTGTTTTCCCAAATGGAGTATATGGACGTCCCTCACACACCGCGCCTGTTGCGCGACGCCTGCCACCGCTATGAAAATGCCGCTACGTGGCAAGGGCAGGAGGCGCTGTTCGGGGAGCAGCTTCTTCATTATTTTATTTATAGATACGTCACCCCGGGTCTCAGGCGCGAGGCGCGTTGTGCCGCCACTCGGTTTTCCGTCACGTCTGTGCGTGTCATAGCAGCCCTTGCTTATCTTATGGCAGAGGGGGCGCCCCGTCTTTGCGACTGGGTGGAGGCGGCACGGCTGTATTCCTCCGAGATTGAATATTCTCTTGATAACGTGAAACAATTGATGCAAGCGAGGTACATATGAGTTGCGAATGTAAAAAAATCTATCAGAGCATTGCCGAGCAGTTTGTCCTGCGCGGAGATGTTCTGGACATTGAGCCGTACGGAGAGGGGCATATCAACCTGACCCTGCTCGTCACGACGACCGAGGCAAGGTATATCATGCAGAAAATGAATACCCGCGTGTTCCCCAACACAAAGGGGCTGATGCGGAACATCACCTCCGTCACCGCCCATCTGGAGAAGCTCGGGGTGGAAACCCTGCACGTGGTGCCCACCCGAACGGGGGCAAGCTTCCTCACCGCGGGGGACAAATACCGTGTCTATGACTTTATCGAGGGCACGGTCACCTATCAGAGCGCCCCGACGCTCGCCGTGCTTGAAAACGCGGGCGCGGCGTTCGGTGAGTTCCAGAATAAGCTTGCGGGCTTTGATGCGGATTCCCTGTGTGAAATTATTCCGTTTTTCCACGATACACCCAAGCGCTACGGCGATTTTTTGATTGCGCTCGGGCAGGATGCGCTCGGCAGGGCAAAGGAGTGCCGCGAGGAGATTGACTTTTTCCTCGGTCGCAAGGATACCCTTGACCGCGTCACGCGCGCTCTCGCAAGCGGAGCCATTCCGATGCGTGTCACCCATAACGATACCAAGCTCAACAACATTCTCATGGATGCCGTAACGGGCAAGGCGCGCGCCGTCATTGACCTGGATACCGTGATGCCGGGGGCTATGGCGTACGATTTTGGCGATTCCATTCGCTTCGGCGCCTCTACTGCCGCTGAGGACGAGCAGGATCTCTCTAAGGTGCATTTTGATCTGACCCTGTTTGAAGCGTATACCAGGGGCTATGCAAGCGCCGTCAAGAGCAGCATCACCCAGGCGGAGACCGACCTGCTTGCCTACGGCGCCTACCTGATGACAGCGGAGTGCGGCATGCGCTTCTTGACGGACTATCTCGCAGGGGATACCTATTTTGCAACCAAGTATCCCGGTCATAATCTGGTGCGCGCAAGAACACAAATCAAGCTTGCGGGCGAAATCTGGGATCGTCTTGACGAGCTGAACACGATTGTACGCAGATATATGGAGGAGTAATATGAAACTGAGCCAATTAAGCCAACGGGAACTCACCGACCTGCCGATTGAGCAGAAATTCCACATTGTACACGACGGAGTTGCGCGCGATAACGACACCCCCCTCTTTGACGTTGCCATTTTGCTGGGCGGAGACCTTTGCGTGTGGGACGAGCGGATTGCCGCCGCCGCAAAGCTGTGGCACGAGGGCAGGGCAAAGCGCATCATTATTACGGGCTCCATCATCCGTGATACGCCCGATATGGGACCCATCATTGAGGCAGAGGGAATGGCAAACCGTCTTGAAAAGCTTGGCGTCCCGCGCGAGGTGATGCTTCTTGACCCCTACGCCCTGACAACCGAGGAAAATATGACTTATGCGGCGACCCTCATTCGCCGTCATATCGGCTTCGCAAACGTACGCCGCGCAGCAATCGTGACCTCTTATTCTCATATGCGCCGCTCGCTCTTTTTTGCGGAAATGTTTTTACCTTCCTTTGTCAAATGCACGGGCATCCCAAGCGAGGAGCCGCAGGAGTACGAGCCGCTTTGCTATCAGCACAAGCACTACGCCTTCCGTATTCACGAGGAGGCTCGGCTTTTGCATATCCTGGCGACCACGGGGCAGATTCCCGATATTGAATTTTGAAACAGAAAAAGCGGGCATTGCCCGCTTTTTTGATTACCTGCTTTTTTACGAAGGTATATTAGTATATGATAGGAAGGTTTGCACGGAAAAGCCCGCCATCTGAGAAAGATGCCGCAGAACGTAGTCCAGCTGCGCGTGGGAGGACAGATAATTGTCGGGGCTGTTTGCCTCCGCCGCGCCAATCAGCGCCGCAAGCTGACCCTCCGCTTCCATCAGGTCCTGGTGATTTAAGGAAATTCCCAAAAAGGGCATCGCACGCATCCACGCATCCTTCCATATGATAAGAGCGTGATGCTGCAAGGAGAGGTCGGTTGCATCGTCGGTGGGGTGGGGAATGGCATTCAGGTCATGGCGAAAGCCGTTCAGCGTCTTTTGCACGTACAGCGTGTTGCCGACCATACCCCCAACGAGCAACGAAAGCACCACGAGCGCGCTCACAAACACCTTCATTTCCGCACCTCCTTTTTAACAACGCGCACCTTGCCCGCGTCGTTTCGTTGCATGAGGAATACCTCGTCTACCCGAACGCCCTCGCGGCGGCAGAGCGATATAACGTCCTCCTTTTGCAAGCCAACGTGAGAGAGGGCGTCCTCGTTGATGCAGCCGTCTGCGATCAGGGCGTGTGCAATCCCCGGGTCCTCCGTGCCCGCATCGGCGCGCTTGACGACGGACAGCTTGCCGTCCTGCTCCAGAATGGCGTAATAGACCTCGCTGATATCGGGAATCCCCTGAATACGCAGCTCCCCTAAAAGCTCGTTGATGGAGATGCGGTTCCGCACCAGCTCCTCCTGGTGCAGGTGCCCGCGCTCAATCAGAAATACGGGCTTGCTTTCAAAAATGCGCTTGAGCGGATTCCATTTGGTTTTCAGGTACGTAATGATGACTTCAACGGAAAAAATCAGAAGAATCGGCAGCACAGCATGGAGCAGGGGAATGTCCGTGTCGTCAATCGGCAGGGTCGCTATCTCGGAGAGCAAGAGGGTGGTCACAAGCTCGGACAGCTCCATTTCTCCTACCTGCCGCTTTCCCATAATTCTCAGGACCGCTGTAATCAAGAAATAGATGCAGATTGTACGAAAAAAGAGTGCAGGCATGGGCTTCCACCTCGGCATATTTTTGCCTTATTGTACCCAAAGTGCATAAGTATTATAGGATTTTCGGGACTTTTTGTGGCAAAATAGAAAAAAGATAAAAAAATGAAAAAAATATGAAAAAAGGTATTGACAATCGCCCTCGTTTATTCTATAATAATCAAGCCCGCAAAAAACGGGCGCTTGATCTTTGAAAATTGAACAACAGAATTTCGTATCACTGAACTTGGTATAGAAACACAAGCGCAGTGTGAGGAAATCTCGTTAAAACACTTTGAAAAAACTCAAAAGAGTAAATTGCTAAGAGCAAACAAGACTCTAAAAAAAGAATTTAACGGTTGCCCGCAAGGGCACCTTAAGTGACTATGTTTTAGAGAGTTTGATCC
>JAFQJX010000247.1 GCA_017397205.1 Clostridia bacterium
AACGCCTCTCCTTGCTTCTTTGCCACTATTGTAGCACAACGCCCGTCAAATTTCCACTCCTGTTTTTGCTTGACAAGAGAGATTTGTAAATCTATAATAATGGTGTTACATTGTAAAAAAGATGCATTGAGAGGACAAGCCATGCAAAGAACCTATATTCGTGATATGGTCCCGGGCAACAAATACCGCATTGCGGGCTTCGTGGACACCATTCGTCAGATGCGCTGGGGCGCGTTCGTCGTCCTGCGCGATATCAGCGGCAAGGTGCAGGTCACCTTCGGCAAGGAGGAGTTCCCCGAAATCGTGAATGTCACCGCACACTCCGTCCTGACCGTGGAGGGCACGCTGGTTGCCAACCCCTCCGTCAAAATGGGCGGCAAGGAGGTCATGCCCGACACGCTCGTCATTGAATCTCTTGCAGAGGCGCTGCCGATTGCAGACGACTCTGAAATTGACTCCCGCATGGACTACCGCTGGATTGATTTGCGCCGCGAGAGAAATCAGCTGATTTTCAAGGTGCAGACCACCATCACCCGCGCGATGCGCGAATTCCTGCTGGAGAGGAATTTCGTTGAAATTCACACCCCCAAGCTGATTGCCGCCGCGAGCGAAAGCGGCTCGGACGTGTTTGAGGTCAAGTATTTTGACACCAAGGCGTACCTCGCGCAGTCCCCCCAATTCTACAAGCAGATGGCAATGGCAGGCGGGCTGGAGCGCATTTTTGAGACGGGTCCCGTCTTCCGCGCAGAAAAGTCCTACACCAACAAGCACGCCACCGAGTTTTCCGGCTTTGACCTGGAGTTCTCCTACATTGATTCCATGTACGACGTCATGAAGCTGCAGGAGGAAATGCTGACCGCCGTCCTGACGGCGGTAAAGGAGGCGCACGGCGAGGAAATCGTCGCCCTCTTCGGTCCCGAATACGAGGTTGTGGTCCCCACGACTCCCTTCCCCGTCATGAAGCTGAAGGACCTGTACCGCGAGCTGGAGGAGCGCTACGGCTACTCCGTCCCCGAGGAGCTGCACGGCGACCTTACCACGGACGCGGAGCGCCTTTGCGCCCGCTACACCAAGGAGAAATACGGGCATGAGTTCCTGTTCGTCACCGACTATGACGCCAAGGAGCGCGCGTTCTACCATATGCGCAACGAGGAGGGCGTGCCGCAGGGCTACGACCTGATCTGGCGCGGCGTGGAAATCACCACGGGCGCACAGCGCGAGCACCGCTATGAGCAGCTGAAGCGCCAGGCAGATGAAAAGGGGCTTGGCGAGGACGTGGCATTCTATCTGGAGTTTTTCCGCTACGGCTGTCCCCCCCACGGCGGCTTCGGGCTTGGCATTGACCGCCTGACCATGCTGTTCCTCGGGCTTTCCATCAAGGAGGCACAGTTCCTCTTCCGCGGTCCCAACCGCCTGACTCCCTAAAGATAGCGAGGCGCCCCCTGCGGGCGCCTCGCTGTTATATAAATCCCTTGCGGGATTTGCGCATATGTTGCTAACGCAACGCGATATATCTGCGATGCGATATGCCCTTCGGGCGTGTGATGCGCTCCGCGCATTTCATCCACCGCAGGCGGACTTCATTCCCCGCACATCACAAATACCAAAAAAGAGCAGACCGTCGGTCTGCTCTTTTCCTATTTCTTTCTTATTCAGCTTTCCTTGTTCAGCCCCGTGATTTCACGCACGCGCTCCTCCATTTTGGCGCTGCGCGCCTCTGCCTGCTGCCTGGCGGCCAAAAGAAGCTCCTTGCGCTCCTTGCGCTTGGGGGCAAATATCAGGCGGAAGCACCTTGCCACCCACAAAAAGGGAAGCAAAAAGGGACAGGGACGGAGGACGGGAAATTCCCGCTTCATTTCCGCATACGGAGGGAATACCATATATCTCTGCACCATTTGTGCAGGTGTCTTTTCGTCAACGCCGTAAGCGTTGGAGGCGGCAATATAGCTGCCGACCAGCATGGTTTCGTCGCACTGCGGCTCGTCACCAAACCACACCTCGCAAAGATGCTCCATAGTGGCGGTAAACTGCAAAAGTCCCATCTCGGAAAGCGCCGCCTCCACCCTTGCGCGGTCCAGTTCGGGCTTGGCGTGGCGGTATATGTACAAATCCAGCACCATGCGCACGCTGATGCGTCCGTGGAACAGCAAATGGCTCATGACAAACAGCATTTGCAGGCAATAGTCCTCGTCCGTCATGCCGAGCTGATGCCCCTCCACCTCCGTCAGGCGAGGGCGCAGGTCCTCAAAGGTCTGCCCCGTAGGAATCCTGCTGTGCAGGGTGACACGCACGTGGTCCAGCACCCAAAGCCGCTTTGCTTCGTCCCCCTCGGTAAGGGAAAAGCCAAAGCGCGCAAGGATTTGTTCAACCTCCTCCTGCCGCTCCGTGGGGAGGAGCAGCTCCAGGTCGCTGGAGGTGCGCCACGTGGGCTGGGGGTACAGGGCGCGCATATGGTAGCCCTTCAGGGGCATATATTCAATTTCCGCCTTTTCCAGGGCGTCAAACAGCTCTCTGGTGTAATACTCCTGTCGCACCTGCTCTCCCACGGTGGAAAAGTACAGGGTTTCCACCTGTGAAATAAGTCCCTCGTCAAGGTCCTCGCGGCCCGTCATGGCGCGGTAAACAAACCCAATCAGGCGGTGGGAGGCGGCAAGGGAGGCAACGCCCTCCCAATGTATTTTATCAGGCAGCTCACGCCCGTGAAGCACGTGATTGATGACTGCCAGAAGCTCCATGTAAATATGTGTTTCTTTCATGCTCCGTCATCCATTCTTTATTTGGTGGGGCTCCCCCCGGCGGATATCTCATAGCGCTCGCGCGCCTTTATTTCTTACAAATCATTCCTATTGTAGCACTTTTCTCCTCCCTTGTCAACACCGCGGAGCCGTGGGCGCGATGCGCCGAGTGAAATGAATTCACCCTCGTGAATTCTTGAAATGCACTTCGTTCTTGAAATTTGCCTACGGCAATTGAAATGCCTTTCGGCATGAGGAGTTTCTTCACCCCGCATAGCGGGACTTCATCCACCATCGGTGGACTTCATCACGAAGTGACTTCATCCGTCACAGACGGACTTCATTTGTGCAAAGC
>JAFQJX010000248.1 GCA_017397205.1 Clostridia bacterium
AGCCGGGCTCGTAAAGCTCGCTGACTGCCTTGTTGGACCACATGGTATATAGCAGCTCCGTTTTAAGCGCCTTGTATTCCTTGCTGTCGGGCGCGTATCCCGAGGCGGCAAGGCGCGCTTCAAACAGGTCGGAGAGGGTATAGGGGGAATTGCAGTCAAAGCCGTCCGTGGTTGCCATTGCAAGAATAGCGCCCGTGTTGACGTTCATGACGACGCCCGTGACGCGGTTTTTGGCGTCATAGGTTTCCTTTGTCAGATTAATCTGATATTCCAGCTGCTCCTGAATATAGCTGTCAATTGTGGTCACAATGCTGTTGCCGTCCGTTGCAGGCACGTAGCTGACGTATTGATTTGGCATTTCGTTGCCTGCGGCGTCCTTGGCGTATAAATAATAGCCGTCCGTCCCGACGAGGGTACTGTCATAGGAGTATTCCAGCCCGAACAGCCCCTGACCGTCGCTCCCCGTAAAGCCAAGCACCTGGCACAAAAGCTCTCCCTCAGGGTAGTAGCGGGTATAAAAGGCCTCGGTATGTACCATATCGGAAAGCCCCTCGCGGCTGACGAGGTCGGTTACGCGGCGGTAGGTATCCTCGTTCGCCCGCCTGATCAGGGTTTCGTCTATGACGCGCCTGTTAGATGCCTTCTTGTATACGGTATCGTAGGAAAGCTCAAGGACGGGGGCAAGAACGGAGGCAATTTTCTGGGCGTAGTCAACCCCCTCCTCCTTGCTTGCCTGATAAATATCAACGGGAGAGAGAAAGATGCGCCATTCCGTAATGCTTTCCGCTAAGACGTTTCCGTTTGCATCGTAAATGGTGCCGCGCTTTGCGCGCAGGGAAGAGGTGGTCGTAATCTGTGACAGTACCTTATCCTGATAATATTCGTATGAAAAAAGCCCCATAGAAAGAATGGAGACAAGCAAATAGGAAAGAAACAAAGTAAAGGATACGAATAAAATAAGCGCCCGCTTTCGGGTGGTGCCCGTCGGGTACGGTCTGCTTTTTCTTCTCCTCATAGAGAACCCCCAGAAATGAGATATAGCGGCAGACACCCCGAGGGCATCTACCGCTATACAAGTTTATGGATGGTTGTTCTTTGATATGCCTTAGTTGGAGAAAGAGCTCTGGAAGGCGTCCATGACGTTCGCAAAGCCGCTCGTCTCTTGCTCCACCTCGGGTGCAACCTCGGCACCGCTCTGAACACCTGCGAGGGGCGCTGCATCGGGCGCCTGTGCGTTAGCAGGGGTGCCAATTAAGGGAGAGTTTGCAAAAAACGGCACCATAATCGCAAGCAGAAGCACAGCGCAGAGGACCAGCGCCAGGCAAGAGAAGAGGACGTTATGGCTCTTCACAAAGTGAGGAATGCTGCTTGCGGTCTTATTTCTGACAGGCGTCTCCTTGACGGGCGCAACACGCACGACAGGCGCTTGCTTGACGGCGGGGGCACATACGGGAGCATCCACACCGGATGCACGGTTGCCCTTTTCAGCGCGCATCAGCATGATTTCGCCAATGGTGGCGCCATTTACGGAAAACCGTTCACGCATCTTGCGATACAGGGGATTGTTATTCATATCACTCATCACTGCTTGCTTCATGGTGTGTACTCCTTTTAAATCGTTATCGTTTCTCTGCAACCCTCAGCTTTGCGCTACGGGAGCGGGGGTTTCTCTCAAGCTCCTCGCTTGAGGGAAGAATCGGTTTTTTGGTAAGAATTTGAATTGTTGGCTTCTTGCCGCAAACGCAGACGGGGAAGTCGCGCGGGCAGGTGCAGCCCTGGG
>JAFQJX010000249.1 GCA_017397205.1 Clostridia bacterium
GGTACGACAAAAAAGGAAACTGTTAATTTGTTACTAAATTATTATTTTCCTATGTGCAGTTTGTGCAAAACGCACACGCACGAAATGCGCGCACGCGAGAGCGCGGCTCGCTCGGCGAGCAAATAGAACACCGCGGCGCACGCTCGTGGGGGAGCGATACGCCGCGGAGGTCGGAAATCTTATTTTTTCATGGCAACTGCCTCACGGGCGGCGCGGGCAATATGGTCTGCCGTCAGGTCGTAGTAGGCAAGCAGGGCGGGCACGGTGCCGCTTCTGCCGTAGGTATCCTCCACGCCCACGCGCTTGACGGGAACAGGGCAAGCGGCGCTGACGCAGTCACACACCGCGCTTCCGAGACCGCCAATGACGGAATGCTCCTCCGCCGTAACGAGGGCGCCCGTTTCGCGGGCACACGAAAGAATGAGTTCCTCGTCCAGGGGCTTGATGGTATGGATATTGACCACGCGGGCGGAAACGCCCTCCCCTGCGAGAATCTCTCTCGCCTCCAGCGCAAGATGCACCATCAGACCCGTGGCAACGAGGGTGACGTCGGTGCCCTCTGCCAGCGTGACGCCCTTGCCAAGCTCAAAGCGGTAGTCGGGGCGGTCGTTGATGACGGGCACGGCGGCGCGGCCGAAGCGCATATACACGGGGCCGTCAAGCTCCAGCGCCGCCTTGACAGCCGCCGTCGCCTCAATGGCGTCCGCGGGGTTGATGACGGTCATGCCGGGAATGGTACGCATGAGGGCAATATCCTCGTTGCACTGGTGGGTGGCGCCGTCCTCACCTACGGTGATGCCCGCATGGGTGGCGCCGATTTTCACGTTGAGATGGGGATAGCCCACGGAGTTTCTCACCTGCTCGTAGGCGCGGCCTGCGGCAAACATGGCAAAGGTGGAAACGAAGGGCGTCACGCCGCTGGCGGCAATGCCTGCCGCAACGCTCATCATGTTGCCCTCTGCAATTCCGCAGTCAAAGAAGCGGTCGGGATACGCCGCCTTGAATTTTGCTGTCTTGGTGGCGGCGGCGAGGTCGGCGTCCAGCACCACAAAATCGTGCGTGGCACCGAGGTCCACCAGCGCCTGACCGTACGCCTCACGGGTTGCAATCTTCTCTGCCATATCAGACCTCCTGTCCCAGCTCCGCCATTGCCTGGCGGTACTGCTCTTCCTTGGGCGCGGTGCCGTGCCATTCGCACTTGTTTTCCATAAAGGAAACGCCCTTACCCTTGACGGACCTGGCAATGATTGCCGTGGGCTTGCCCTTGCAGGCACGTGCGGCGGCAAACGCCGCCTCCAGGGAATCAAAATCGTGGGCGTCCGCCATGACAACGTTCCAGCCAAAGGCGCGGAGCTTCTCGTCGTGGGGGGTGGGATTCATGACCTCGGTCACGGGGCCGTCAATCTGAAGCCCGTTCCAGTCAATGACAGCGCACAGGTTGTCCAGCTTGTAATGGGCGGCGAACATAGCCGCCTCCCAGACCTGCCCCTCCTCGCTCTCGCCGTCGCCGACGACGGTATAAACGCGCCAGGGCTCGCCCTTGTGCTTGGCGGTCAGCGCCATGCCGCAGGCGGAGGAAATACCGAGCCCGAGAGAGCCCGAGGACATATCCACGCCGGGAATGCCCTTCATATCGGGGTGCCCCTGCAGGCGGGAGTCAATTTTACGCAGGGTGTCCAGCTCCTCTACGGGGAAAAAGCCCTTGTTTGCCAGCGTGGCGTACAGGGCGGGAGCACAGTGTCCCTTGGAAAGCACGAAGCGGTCGCGCCCCTCCCACTTGGGGTTTTCGGGGTCAACGCTCATTTCCTCAAAATACAGGTAGGTCATAATCTCCGCAATGGAGAGAGAGCCGCCGGGGTGTCCGCTTGCCGCGTGATACACACCGCGCAGAATACCCGCACGGATGTCACCCGCAATGCGGGCAAGGGTCTGTCGCTTGGACTGTTCCATGCTGAACTCCTCTTTCAGTTTCATTACGTAATTATTCTACAACACGCGCCCGTGCTTGTCAAGAAATCTCCGCCCGAAAGCGACATTTTTTTCGCCCCGTGGCAAGGCGGAGCCGAAAAACAGCGAGGCGCCACGGCACCTCGCTGTAAAAGGTATTATGAAATTTATGCCTGAGTCTGCTCCGTAACCTGTGCCTGCTGCTCCTGTGCCTGCTGTAAATCCTCCTTGATAATTGCAAGGCGAAGCTTCTTTTTCTTTTCCTTGATCATCCACTCAAGAACAAGAGAGACCACGCCTAAAGCAAGAACGATATAGCCAATGACTGAAACACCCGAAAGAGGTACTACATATCTGTTAGGCAGCGTTTCTTCTAATCCTATTTCTATTGATACAAGCTTTGCTATGCCCTTTGGAATGAAATAAAATGCTGCTAACACAACAACTCCAAATCCACCCTGCGTTTGCGCCCAGGAATTGTTTTCTCCAATTGCTTGCGTTGTTTTAAGCTCCGTATAAGTCAAAAGAAGATTTTCGTTTGAATTGCTATAATAAATCAAACCATTGACCAGACGCTTGACCGATTGAATCAGGAAAGCAAAGAGAATCAAAGCAAAAATAGCAGTAACTGCGGTCCCAGGAGCCGCTACATCAATCGCTTCATCCGTTGTTTCGGACACCAAACCGACCTTAATCACTTCGTATGAAATCATCAAATCATCAAAAAATGAAAAAGAGGTCTCTACATAACCCTTTTCCAAATACTCCTCAAGCGCCTCTCCCCATTCCTCCAA
>JAFQJX010000250.1 GCA_017397205.1 Clostridia bacterium
AGACAAGCAGTATCACGTGCTCCCCCCTTCCCTTGCTTTTTCACAACGTCTTCTCTCTGACCGATGCCGCCGCAGTCACGCAGGTGCGTTTTGCAAGCGGCACAAGGCATAGGTCAGCCCCGCTATTGCCCCTATTATAGCACAGAAAGGGGAGGAAGGCAACCGATAAGGGGGCGGCACAGGCGCTCTTCGGCATCATGATATTAATAGCTTCTGCATCCGCAGCGCCCGCCTCTGCCTTCACATAATCAATCCCCGTACGCGGCAATTTATTGCAAAGCCAAAGAAAAAAAGAGCAGACGTCAAGCGCGTTTCCCGTTAAGGATAACAGCTTAGCGTCTGCTCTTGATTTGTATCTCTTTATTCTGCCTTGCGGGCACGGCCCATCAGGGCGTTGACCGCATCAACGGGCTTGACCCCACCGTACAGCACCGCGTGCACGGCACCGATAATGGGAAGCTCCACCTCGTATTTTCTGGCAAGGTCCAGGGCGGCAGGCAGGGCGTTGACGCCCTCTACCACCATTCCAACCTTCTTTATAGCATCCTCCAGCGAATACCCCTTGCCTATCAGGGTGCCCGCCGTGTTATTACGGGAATGGGCGGAGGTACAGGTGACGACGAGGTCCCCGATGCCCGCAAGCCCGTGGAAGGTTTCCGTGTGACAGCCCATAGCAACGCCAAGGCGGCAGATTTCCGCCATGCCGCGCGTGATAATTGCGGCACGGGTATTGTCACCGAAGCCAAGCCCGTGAGAAATGCCTGCCGCAAGGGCAATGATATTCTTGAGCGCACCGCACAGCTCAACGCCGCGGGCGTCGGAATTGCGGTAAACGCGGAATTGCAAGCTCATAAAGATATCCTGCACCTCACCTGCCGCCGCCACGTCCTCACAGGCGGAAACGATTGCGGTGGGCAAGCCCGCCGCGACCTCCTCTGCGTGTGTCGGTCCCGAAAGCGCCACCACACGGGCACCGGGCGCCGTATCGGAAAGCACGTCGCGAATGACCTCGGTCATGGTCATGAGGGTATCCTTTTCAATTCCCTTTGCGGCATCGGCAATCAGCTGTCCGTTTTTAATATACGGCTTTGCCAGCTCCGCCGTCGCGCGGACGTAAACGGAGGGCACCGCAAAGAGAAGCAGGTCCTTGTCACGGCAAGCAACGGCAATCTCTTGTTCGTAAAGCAGCTTGTCCGACAGAAGGACGTCGGGCAGGTTGGGATGGCGGGAGGTTTCCCGCAGCACGTCCAGCTCCCTTGGCAGGGCGCTCCAGACGGTCACCTCGTGTCCGTCACAGGCAAGCGCCTGCGCCAGAGCGATGCCCCAGGTGCCCGCACCAAGCACGGCTATTTTTCTCATAGCGACTCCTTTCCTTTTTCTAAAAGGAAGGGGCGTGGGTTTCACCACGCCCCGCAGGTTTTTTATTTGACGTCCACAAGCACGAAGCCACCCAGACGCATCGTCAGGCGCTCCATCTCCTGTGCGCTCTCCTTCACCTGCTCCACGTTGGTAAAGCCGGCACGCACGGCGAACAGGTAGTTATCCACAACGGGAACGAGTACACCTGCATCCGTTACCTCACCGATGGCAGGCAGATCAACGAGAACGAGGTCATACGCAGCGCGTACGTCCTTCAACAGCTGAGCCATTTTGTCACTTGCGAGCAGCTCGGAGGGGTTGGTGGGAGCGGCACCTGCAATCAGCACGTCCACGCCCTGCGCGACGTTTTTGGAAATGCACGCCTTGTAATCCTCAACGCCCCCTGCCAAGTAATCGCACAGACCCGTCTCACCCTCAAGAGAGTAAAGCTCCTTCATCTCGCCCTCGCGCAGATCTCCGTCCACAACGAGGACGCGCTTCCCAAGCTCGCCAAAGGCGGCGGCAAGGTTCACCACAATCGCGCTCTTGCCCTCGCCCGTTCTGGTACCCGTCACGGCAAGGACGTTCTTGCGCCTGTTGGTCATCACGGCAAAGGTCACGTTGGTACGCAGTGCGCGATACGCCTCTGCGATACGGGTATCTCCCTTTTCGGGAATGCTTGCAAGCACGGGGATGTCGGCAAACACCGTCTCCAGGTTCTTTGCCGTGTAGACGCGCCTGTCAATCATCTCCAGCACGAAGAAGACGGCGAATGCAGCAACCGCACCAATCAGGGCTGCGAGAATGATATTACGGGTATAGGGACGGGAGACAGTATATGTACCGTCGCACTC
>JAFQJX010000251.1 GCA_017397205.1 Clostridia bacterium
CCGCACCCCTGACGAGGCGCGCCTGTTTACCGCCTCCGCCCGTGAAAACGGCTTTGGCGTCATCATTGCCGCCGCAGGTATGGCGGCGCATCTGGCAGGTGCCATTGCCGCAAACACGACTCTGCCCGTCATTGGCATTCCTGTAAAAAGTGCGGGACTAGGCGGTATGGACGCCCTGCTCTCCACCGTGCAGATGCCCTCGGGTATTCCCGTTGCAACGGTGGCAATCGACGGTGCCGCAAACGCCGCGTTCCTTGCCGTTGAGATTCTTTCTGTGGCTGATGGCACACTTGCCGAGGCACTTTCGGCGCGACGCGCGTCTGACAGAGCAAAGGTCCTTGACAAGAATCTGGCAGTAGAAAGCAAATACAACAACCGCTAAACACTATTCCCGACAAAAAGGAGCTTTTATGGGTGGTTTCTTTGGCGTCACGTCAACGCGTGACTGTATGATGGACGTGTTCTTCGGGACCGACTATCACTCTCACCTCGGCACGCGCCGCGGTGGGCTTGCGGCTTACAACCGCGAACTGGGGCTTCAGCGCTCCATTCACAACATTGAAAATTCTCCGTTCAGGACGAAATTTGAGCATATTTTTGAGGAGATGCAGGGGACCTCTGCCATCGGCTGTATCAGCGACACGGACCCCCAGCCCCTCCTGATACGCTCCAACCTCGGTACCTATGCCATCTGCATCATCGGACTGATTCGCAACGCGGAGGCGCTGATTGCCGAATATCTCGCAGACGGCGGCGGACATTTTGATGCCATGACGGGCGGCGGCGTCAACGCTACGGAGCTTGTCGCGGCACTGATCAGCAAAAAGGACTCCTTTGCCGAGGGCATCCGCTTTGCACAGGAAGCCATTGAGGGAACCGCCTCCATTCTCATTCTCCGTGACAACGGCAATCTCATTGCCGCGCGTGACCGCTTGGGGCGCATTCCCGTCCTCATTGGACGGGACGAGGACGGCTATTGCGTTACCTTTGAGTCCTTCGCCTATCAGAAGCTCGGCTACGAGGATTGCAAGGAGCTTGGTCCCGGCGAGGTTGTTGAGCTGACACCCACCGAGATGACTCAGCTGGTCGCTCCGGGCAAGGAAATGCGTATGTGCGCCTTCCTGTGGTCCTATTACGGATATTCCACCTCGACCTACGAGGGTGTCAACGTGGAGGTCATGCGCTACCGCAACGGCGAGATTATGGCGGAAAGCGACGCCAAAAACAACCGTGCGCAGGGGATTGATTACGTCAGCGGCGTGCCCGATTCGGGTACTCCCCACGCAATCGGCTACGCAAACAAAAGCGCCGTCCCCTTCTCCCGTCCCTTTATCAAATATACCCCCACCTGGCCTCGCAGCTTTATGCCTGCGAATCAGAAGGAGCGCAACAAGGTTGCGAAAATGAAGCAGATTCCCGTACACGACCTCATTCAGGGAAAGCGCCTGCTGTTCGTTGACGACTCCATCGTGCGCGGTACGCAGCTTAAGGAAACGGTTGATTTCCTGTACGATAACGGCGCAAAGGAAGTGCATATGCGCTCTGCCTGCCCGCCCATTATGTACGGCTGTAAGTATTTGAACTTCTCCCGCGGAACGTCCGATATGGATCTGATCGCCCGCCGCACCATCATGGAGCTGGAGGGTCCTGAGGGCTTCCAGCATTTGGAGGAGTACAGCGACGGCTCCACCCGTCGCGGAAAAAATCTCAGACAGGCAATTTGCGATAAGTTCCACTTTGCTTCTCTGGAATTCCAGTCCCTTGAGGGAATTATCAAAGCGATTGGAATTGACCCCTGTAAACTATGCACCTATTGCTGGAACGGAAAGGAATAAACCATGAGCGTAAAATCCAAATCTGATAGCTACGCTGCCGCAGGCGTTGATATTACTGCGGGCTACAAGGCAGTTGAACTGATGAAGGCGCATATCAAGCGCACCAGAAACGAGGGCTGTCTCGACGACGTGGGCGGCTTCGGCGGCTGCTTCGGGCTGAATCTTGCAGGAATGGAGGAGCCCGTCCTCGTATCCGGCACGGACGGCTGTGGCACCAAGGTCAAGCTTGCCATTCTCATGGACAAGCACGATACCATTGGCATTGATGCCGTGGCAATGTGTGTCAACGATATTATCTGCGTTGGCGCGAAGCCCCTGTTTTTCCTTGATTATATTGCCTGTGGCAAGAACTATCCCGAAAAGATTGCCGCAATCGTCGGCGGCGTTGCCGAGGGCTGTGTGCAGTCGGGTGCCGCTCTGATTGGCGGTGAAACCGCAGAGCACCCCGGGCTGATGCCCCAGGAGGACTACGACCTCGCGGGCTTTGCCGTCGGTGTCGTTGACAAAAAGAAAATCATTGACAACAGCAAAATGGCAGCGGGCGACGTTGTGATTGCACTTGCCTCAACGGGCGTTCACTCCAACGGCTTCTCGCTTGTCCGTAAGGTGTTTGATATTGACAGCAATCCCCCTTCCCTTTACACCCCCTGTGAGGAGCTGGGCGGAAGAAGCGTGGCAGAAGCGCTTCTCACCCCCACGAAAATATACGTCAAGAGCGTGCTTGCCCTGCTTGAGAGTGTCACCGTCAAGGGTATCTCCCATATCACGGGCGGCGGCTTCTACGAAAACATTCCTCGCAGCATTCCCGACGGGCTTTGTGCCGTGATTGACAAGAGCGCGGTCAAGGTGCTTCCCATCTTTGACCTGATTGCAAAGACGGGCAATATTCCTGAGCGCGATATGTACAACACCTACAATATGGGCGTTGGTATGAGCATTGTCGTCCCCGCCGATGAGGTGGATACTGCCCTTGAAATTCTCCGTGCCAACGGCGAGGACGCCTATGTGATTGGCACAATCGCAAAGAGCGACGAGGACAAGGTGGTGCTCAGGTGAGGCGCGCAAGAATCGCCGTCCTCGTTTCAGGCGGCGGCACCAATTTGCAGGCGCTGATTGATGCCCAGGCAAAGGGCGTCATTCACAGCGGTGAACTATCCCTTGTTATTTCCAACTGTGAGGGTGCCTATGCCCTCACACGTGCAGAAAATGCAGGCATTCCCACCCTGACGCTGACCAAAAAGGCGCTCGGCGGTCAGACACCCTTTGAAGCGGCAATTATCAAGGCACTTGACGAATACCAAATTGACCTGATTGTCCTTGCGGGCTTCCTCAGTATTCTGACCGAGGACTTTACCGCGCGTTACCCCCGACGCATCATCAACATTCACCCCTCCCTCATTCCCGCA
Source organism: Clostridia bacterium (assembly GCA_017397205.1). GTDB lineage: Bacteria > Bacillota > Clostridia > Oscillospirales > CAG-272 > UBA1740. Next base: position 3,242 of record JAFQJX010000251.1, read on the forward strand.
TTCTGCGGCAAGGGCTATTACGGTCTGCGCGTGCACGAGGCGGCGCTGGAGCGCGGTGTCAAGCTGACGGGTGCCACCGTGCATTTCGTCAATGAAATCCCCGACGGCGGGGAAATCATTCTCCAGCAGGCAGTTGCCGTGCAGGCAGGTGACACCCCCGAGGTGCTGCAGCGGAGAGTTATGGAGGAGGCAGAGTGGTCCCTCCTGCCCCGTGCAACGGAGATAGTCTGTCAAGAAATTTGTGAGCAAAAATAAGGAGAACAGCATGAACATTTACGCCATTCCTACGGCGGCCTCCCGTATTGCAGGTAATTCCTACGTCGGCCGCGGCATTATCATCGGCACCACCCCCACGGGCAAGGCGGTTTCTGCCTATTTCATCATGGGCAGAAGCGAAAACAGCCGCAACCGCGTATTCACCGAGCACGGCGGCGACATTTTCACCGAGCCCCATGACCCCGCAAAGGTTGAGGACCCCTCCCTTATCATTTACGCCGCAGTACGCAATCTGGAAAACAAGCTGATTGTCACCAACGGCGACCAGACGGACACCATTCGTGATGCCCTGCTTACAGGCAAGGGCTTCCGCTGTGCGCTTACCACCCGCGCCTTTGAGCCGGACGCCCCCAACTTCACCCCCCGCATCAGCGGTATGATTACCTTCGCGGAGGACGGCTTCTCCTATGACATGAGCATTCTCAAGAGCATTGACGAAAAGGGCACCGACTGTGCGAGATTTTATTTCTCCTACCCCTCCCTGCCCGGGCTCGGTCACTTCATTCACACCTACGTCTGCGACGGCAATCCTATCCCCACCTTCC
>JAFQJX010000029.1 GCA_017397205.1 Clostridia bacterium
GAAATGGTGCGACGGCAGCTATCTTGAGGACCAGGATATGTGGCGTATGTCGGGCATCTTCCGCGAGGTGTACATCACCCTGCGCGACAGAGTCCACCTCACGGACTATTTTGTGAAAACCCCGCTGTCGGAGGACCTCTCCTCTGCCGAGCTCCAGGTGGAGCTGACCGCCTCGGGCACCCTGCCCATGGAGTGGTGCCTGGTTTCCCCGTCGGGTGAGCCGCTTGCAAAGGGAACGGTCACGGTCAAGGAAACGGGCGCGCTTTCCTGTCCCGTTTCCGCCCCTCTGCTGTGGAGCGACGAGGACCCCCGTCTGTATACCCTGTATCTTGAGGCAGGCAGCGAGGTCATTCGCGCCCGCGTCGGCTTCCGCCGCATAGAGGTAAAGGACGGCGCTGTTCTTATCAACGGCAAGCCCGTCAAGGCACGCGGCGTCAACCGCCACGACAGCCATCCCCTGCTTGGGCACGCAACGCCCGTTTCGCATATGGAGCGCGACCTCCTTCTGATGAAGCGGCACAACGTCAATATGATTCGCACCTCTCACTACCCGAATGACCCGCGCTTCCTTTCTCTTTGCGACGAGTACGGCTTTTACGTCTGCGATGAGGCAGACCTGGAAACCCACGGCATGCAGTTCGTGGGCAATTGGGGAGAGCTGACCGACAGCCCCGCCTGGACCGCCGCCTACCTTGACCGCGCCGAGAGAATGCTGGAGCGCGACAAGAACCACGCATGCGTGATTATGTGGAGCGTGGGCAACGAAAGCGGCGTCGGCAGCAACCACCGCGCACAGTGCGACTATTTCCACGCCGCCGACCCCTCGCGCCTGGTGCACAGTGAGGACGAAAGCGCGCGCTCTATGGCAAGCCGCCTGGCAAGTGAGGACCCTGAGGTCCGCCGCGCGGCGCAGGAGGACAACTATTTTGACGTAGAATCCCGCATGTACCCTACTCTTGAGCAGATGGAAATCATTATAGAAAAGTCCCGCCGCCCCCTGTTCCTTTGTGAATACTGCCACGCCATGGGCAACGGCCCCGGGGACCTTCAGGAATACTGGGACCTCATCCGCTCCTCCGACCGCTATTTCGGCGGCTGTGTGTGGGAGTTTACCGACCACTCCGTTGCAAGGGGCGAGAATATTTACGCAAGCCCCCAGTACACCTACGGCGGCGATTTCGGGGACAGACCCAACGACGGCAACTTCTGCGTGGACGGTCTGGTATATCCTGACCGCACGCCGCATACGGGCTTCTTGGAATTCAAGGAGGTCGTCAAGCCCGTCACCGCAGAGCAGGGCGCCCATATGGGGCAGGTCAGGGTGCTGTCGCGCCGCTACTTTACCGACCTTTCTGACCTGACGATGGTCTGGCACGTGGAGAGGGACGGCAAGCCGATTCTTGCAGGACACGTCGTGCTTGACAACGCCGCAGGCGAGGAGAAGGTCTACGACCTCTTTGACCCCATGAAGCTCTTTGGTATCTGCACCCTGAATCTCTCGTTCCGACAGAACGTGCCGACCGCATGGGCACCTGCGGGCTACGAGGTAGGAAGCACGCAGCTGGTGCTTTGTGACGAGGCGGAGCCGATAAAACCCACCGTTTTGACAACGCTTTCCCTTGCGGAAACGCCCGACGCCTACGCGGTGCGTGACGGCGAGACCGTTTATACCTTTGACCGCGTGAGCGGTATGCTGACCTCCCTTGTGGATAACGGCAAGGAGCTGCTCTCAGCTCCCATGGTGCCGACCGTATGGCGCGCCCCCACGGACAATGACCGCATCATCAAGGTAAGGTGGCGCAAGGAGGGCTTTGACAGGGCAAGCGTCAAGTGCTACGGCACCTCGCTCGTTGAGCAGAGCGAGAGCCGCGTGGTGCTTGCGGCGGAAATCAGCATGGGCGCCAACTCCAGGGCTCCCTTCCTGCACGCGACCCTCACCTATACCGTCACGGCGGGCGCGGGCCTCACCGTTTCCTGTCAGGTACGGGTGCGCGAGGGGCTGGACGTCACTCTGCCGCGCTTCGGAATGCGCCTGACGATGCCAGAGGGCTGCGAGATGCTCCGCTACTTTGGCTACGGTCCCTACGAAAGCTACGAGGATAAGAGGCGCGCCAGCCGTTCGGGTGACTTTTCTCTCACCGCAACCGAACACTACGAGCCCTACGTCCGTCCTCAGGAAAACAGCGCCCACGCGGGCTGCCGCTTTGCCACCGTGATGAGCGTGGCAGGGCAGGGGCTGTGCTTTGTGGCAGACGGCTTCTCCTTCTCTGCGGGGCACTATTCGCCCGAGCTACTGGACCGCACGCGCCACAGCTATGAGCTGAAGCCCGAGAGAGAAACCACCGTCATCATTGACTACAAGCAGACGGGAATCGGCTCAAACTCCTGCGGACCCGAGCTTTTGCCGCAGTACCGCTTTGACGAAAAGCAATTTGCCTTTACCTTCCGCATGAAGCCCGCCTTTGAGAGCGAGCTTGACCCATACAAGGAAATGAGAAGTATTTACTGATGCGAATTGAGCAGTTGACTTTAGACGAGGAACGGGCGCTGTACGGCCTTTCGGGCACCGAGGTGGTGGGGTGTACCTTTGACGGCCCCGCGGACGGAGAATCCGCGCTTAAGGAATGCCGCGAAATCAGCGTGCGGGATTGCACCTTCCGTCTGCGCTACCCCCTTTGGCACCTCACCGAGGGGCTGGTGCAGGCGTGCGAGATGACCGAGACCTGCCGCGCCCCCCTGTGGTACGGAAAGCGCCTGACCCTGCAGGGCATTGAATGCACGGGTGTCAAGGCGGTGCGGGAATGCGAGTGGGTCACGGTGGACGGCTGCCGCTTTGTAAGCGAGGAGTTTGGCTGGAAATGCCGCAATCTGACGGTGAGCGACAGCGAAATCAGCGGCTTTTACAGCTTTTTTGACTGCCGCGACCTCGCGGCGACCAATCTGGAGTTTGAGGGGAAGTATGCCTTTCAGTACGTGGAGAATGCCACCTTGGATTTCTGCACGCTTCGTACCAAGGACGCCTTCTGGCACGCAAAGAACGTCACCGTCACCGACAGTATTTTAGAGGGAGAGTATCTTGGCTGGTACAGCGAGAACCTCACCCTGAAGCATTGCGTCATCAGCGGCACGCAGCCCTTTCTGGGGTGCAAAAATCTCACCTTGATTGACTGTGTCATGGAGCCGTCCTGCGACCTCGCCTTTGAAAGAAGCGAGGTGAACGTCACCCTGCGCGGCGGCATCACCAGCGTCAAAAATCCGCTTGCGGGCAGAATCGAGGCAGACTATATCACCACCCTGATCGAGGACGCACAGGCGGCCCCCGGCTCCCTTTGCCAGATTGTTGAGCGAAGCAAGCTCTGATGAACAGAGAGAGGAGCCGCAAAAGGTGGCAACCGTTTTTCCATACTATAAGCAATCAGGGGGAAAGAAAAAATGAACTGGAAAACAGTTTCTATTCAGGAATATTTTGATAAGACACTTGAGGCAAGACGGAGATCAGATGAAAGTGGCGTCGGGGGAGATTACTGCGATTGGAGAGGAACATTGTTTGTCCTCTTACGAAACCATGAGGAAACGCTTGCCTTTTTGGAAAATGCTACAGAGAGGGAGATTGCCTGTGCGGCAGACGTACTGGAGGAATTGGCGCAGGAATTGCCAAAGGATAAGGCACAAAGCATTTTGAATATCTTTATAAAAAAGCAGGAAGAATTTCCCGAGGTGCAGCGATACTCCGCGGTGGAATTCACGCTGGAAATCAAAATTGCACAGGAAATCATTGATGCCAAGGCGGAGCCGTAAAAGGCGGCTCTGAAACAAAAAAGCCAAAATAAAAAGCCAAAACAAAAAACAGTTGAACATTTGTTCAACTGTTTTCGTTTATGAGATATGTCAGGGAACGGACAAAGAAAAGCGTCAAGGCAAGTAAAAAAGAGAGACGAAGCAGGCATCTGCAGGTCTCTCTTTTTTTGCTTTTTGTAGCTTAGCCGAAGAAGCGGAAGAGGTCGGTTGTGACTCCCTGCGGGACGGGGGTGGGGATATGCTCGGTCTGCCACTTGACCTCGGGCAGATGCCCGTCCAGCCACAACAGGAAATAATGGTCAGCGGCAAGACGGGTGAGGTCACCGAAAAACGCCTCGCTCTCCTCGCTCTCGTAGGGCTTGTCCTCGGGCAGGGTGTAGCGATAGACGAAATAGGTGCCCGGGGCGTCCCCGTCCGCGACGGAAACCTCGCACCAGTCGCCCGCCTGCGAAAGAGAGAGCGCCGCCTCTGCTACGGTGGGCAGGGTAGAGGCGTAGTCGCCGTAATAGGCGGAATCCTCGGCAAAGTAATAGCCGCCCGTGTTGCTGTTGGTTGTGCCCGTGTCATTGAGCGTGGGGTCGGATGCCCACGCGAGAAATGCCTCCTCGGTCGCGCCCGCCGCAAGCCCCTCGCGAATCAGGGAAAGGGCGCCCGCGCCGCCCACGTGGTCGGGCGAGATGCGCAGAATCCCAACGCGCACGTAGTGCTCGCGGAAATAGGCGTCCGTCTGGGTGGCGTCTGCCACGGCGTAGGACGCCAGCAGGTTTGCCTTGGTTTCGTGAATGGCGGCACGCCTTGCCGTTTTGTAATCAAAGCCGTAGGGGGCTGCCATCTCGTTGAAGGTGTCCTCGTCGGAGGAGAAGACGGCGCGGAGGCGGTTTTCCATTGCCTCCTCAAGGGCGGCGCGCATCTGGTCGCTGACGGTATAGCCCGCCGCATCAAAGAGGTAGGAGCCCATGGCAATGCGCGCGACGTAGAGGTCCACCATTTGCCTGAGGTCCTCACCGTAGGTCACGCCCGTTTCCGCATCCTTGACGGATGCCCAGAATTCGGCGGTGTCGCTTGCCCCCTCGCCTCGGTAGAGGGTGAGGTATTCGTAGCGGTAGCGCGCCTGCCAATAGGCGTACAGATTGTCGCTGATGCTCACGGAGTGAAAGGAAAGCACGCGGTGGCTTTGCCTTGCAAGTCCGATCACCCCGAGCGTGAGCGCCACGAGAAGCAGGCACGCCACTAAAATGAGGCAAAGCCGCTTGCGGCGCCAGGGGGAGGCGCATTTACACTGTGTCATGGGGAGTCTCCTTTGTCAGCTTTCGTCTTATGGCATAAGACCGAAAGATATGTTTTTGGCGAAAAAGGGCGTAAAGCCAAAAGTTATTTTTTATTTGAAATTATACTTTCATAACCTGAAGGTAAAGGTCGTCAAACAATTTCACAACATCGGCGTTTCGGATTTTGCTCGAAAATCACGTTTGTCCGCTTGCTATTTTTCTTTTTACAGTAGTGATTGAAGCAATCAGCATTCTTCGTATTTTGCCGCATTTGTTGCGCGAGGATTTGAAAGTAGACTCGTCAATCATACCGCACCTGCATAGAACATTTAACCAATTTTCTGTTTCATTGGTTTCCTTCTGTGCAATTTCCAATTTGTGTACAAAGTCAGCGTTGCTCTCCGCATATTTTGCTTCTGCAATATTTGCGCTGATTGAAGATGCTGAGCGAATGAGCTGCCTGGTGTATTCCGGGCGGCCTTTTATCTGCGAGCACAATTCGGTAATCTCAACCGCAAATTCTATCGCAAGCTCGTGAGAGGTTTTTCGCATAGCAAATTCCTTTCTTGTCCGCTGGAGCGGAGTGATATAAACGGCGTTGCCGTCGTGATATAGCGCAACTTCGTCGCGCGTGATATAGAAAGCCGGC
>JAFQJX010000030.1 GCA_017397205.1 Clostridia bacterium
CCCATTCACCGCGCAGAATGGTGGTGTTCAGGTCATAGTTGGAGGCGGCGTGGATGCCGTTGATCCGGTTGTAGGAGGTCATAATGGCGTCTGCACCGCCGTCCTTGACTGCAATCTCAAAGGGACGGAGATAAATCTCTCTTGCGGCACGCTCACTCATGATGCTGTCGGTTTCGTGACGGCGCCACTCCTGGTTATTTGCAAAGAAATGCTTGATGGTGCAGCTGACACCGCACTCAGACACAGCAGAGCACATCGCAGCGGCAACGCGACCCGTCAGGAAGGGGTCCTCGCTGAAATATTCAAAGTTACGGCCGTTCAGGGGGTGACGGTGAATGTTGATGCCGGGGCCAAGCAGGCAGTCAATCTTGTATGCCGTCATTTCGACGCCCTCCAGCAGGAACAGCTGGTAAATGAGGGGCAGGTTCCAGGTGCAAGCCAAGAGAGTGCCGTTCGGCAGGCTGGTTGCCTTCAGACCGCTGTCCATACGCAAACCGGAGGGGCCGTCCGTGGTGCAGGCAATCGGAATACCGTAGTGAGAAAGACCCTCGGTAACGCCGCCGAAGCAGCTGCCCGTGCCGGGGGTGACCTTCGGGCTGTTCATGCCCTCGCCGCGGGTGAGTTCAAGAAGCTCCTTGTCGCTGAGCTGTGCAATAAACTGCTCCATGCTGACGCGCCCGTCGCGGACGTCCACCAGCTTGTAGCCCATATCACCCGTAAAGGCAATATCCGCGGGGCGGTTGTCTAGCATTCTTGCGGCAAGATCATAGGTGCGCAGGGGCGCGGGCTCGTATGCGAGAGCTCCGTCCTCTCCGACTCTCATTCTTTCAAAGGGATGAACGGGGGAAAGCGCCTCGGTGCACTGCTCCACCACGCGCTCCTCAAGGAAGTATGCTGCCTGCGCCTCTGCGGAGCGGACGTCGGTACCAACGTAAACGAGATACTGACCTGCCTCCAGCACGTAGGCGCTCTTGTTGCCCGTTGCGCCGCTGTCATCGTATGCAGCAAAGTTTTCTACAAGGAAGGAAAGCTTCAGCGTGCAGCTCTTGCCGGGAGCGAGGGTGGGCGTCTTTGCGAAGGCAACAAGCTCCTTCTCTGCCTTACCCAGCTTGCCCTGCGGAGCGCCCAGGTAAACCTGTACGACTTCCTTACCTGCAACGCTGCCCGTGTTCTTCACCTTGACCTTGACCTCCACCAAGGGGGCGGCAGGATTCTTCATCTTGACGCTGACGGTCTTGACGTCAAAGGTGGTGTAGGAGATGCCGTAGCCAAAGGGATACAGCACCTTTTCGGGGGCAAAGGTCTCAAAATAGCGGTAGCCGACGAAAATATCCTCCTGATAAATCAGGGTGTCGCGCTGATTGAAGTTGGCATTCGAGGGATAGTCCTCAATAGCGGCAATCGTATCCGACAGCTTGCCGCAGGGCACCTCAGTGCCGCACAGCACGTCTGCGGTCGCGCGACCGCCCTCCATACCGCCCTGCCATGCGTACAGAACGGCATCAATATCATACTTCTTGACCCAGGACATATCAATGATATTTCCTACGTTCAGCACCACGCAAACCTTGTCAAAGGCGGCGCGGGTGAGGCGGAGCATATTCTCCTCCTCCTCGTTGAGATACCAGCTTCCGGGGGTTGCGGAATTATCTCTGTCCTCGCCTGCGGTACGGCAGATGATGACGAGCGCCTTGGAGGATACCTTTGCGGCGGCCTCCACCAGCTCCTCGGTCAGGGGCATTTCCTGCTGCACCCAGGGCTCCTGTGCCCAGCCCTTACCCTTATCAAAGGGATGGTCCACCAGCCAGTCGGTGTAAACCTTGGCAAGCTCCTCGTTGATAGCAACGCCGTTTTCGCGCAGACTGTCCAGAATATTAGTCACGTACTCAGTGCTGACCATACCGCCGGAGCCCGTACCGCTCTTCACGTATTCCACCTGACCGCGTCCGAAGACGGAGATCTTTTCTCCTCCTGCGAGGGGCAGCGTGCCGTCACGGTTTTCAAGCAGAACCAGGCCCTCCGCAACTGCCTTGCGGGCAACGGATGCCAGGGCGGCAACGGGTTTCTCGGGCAAAGAGCCCAGGCGATAACCGCACACCTTGTCACGAATGTACTTCATAAGCTTCTCCTATGTTTTAGGTTTTATTGAAAACGCGCGTGCGCGTCTTTGGTGAAATTATAGCACAATGCGCTCCTTCAATGCAAGGAAAATCAGGCAAAAACAGGCATCTTTTCCATTTTTTTAAGATATTGCACAAAAGGAGGTGCAAAAAGATGGCAAGTTGCCCTCTCAAGCGCAAAAAAAGGCACATTTTCCGGGCAAAGCAAAGAAAAAGCATCCGTCTGAATGGGTGATGTTCTTAGCGGAGAATTTGGAAACTCTGCTAAGTGCGAGCATCGCTTTTGTCTGAACAAATACAGAATGGGCTAAGCCCAAACTCTTATTACAAATAGAAAGAGAGAACAAATCTGGAAACCAGAAATGTTCTCTCTTTTTCTGTTAGGCGATATGTTTGCAAGCAAACGCGATATACTCGCTTTGCTCGTGCGATATATTGTCGCTTTGCTCCAATGCGATATGATATAAACCCCTCGTTTTAGCATATCTCGCCTTGCGGCGAGTATGTTAAAACATATCGTAAGGTGCAACCTTATATCGCTCCCGAAGGGAATATCGCAAATCCCGCAAGGGATTTATATCGCTGCGTGTTCTCCGTTAAGGATAACACGCTAAACGGATGC
>JAFQJX010000031.1 GCA_017397205.1 Clostridia bacterium
AAAGGAAACGAAGGAAAACGGCATGAGACTCATTTTTGTCAGACACGGGCACCCCGATTATGCGAAAAATGCGCTGACGGAGCTTGGCGTGAAGCAGGCGCAGGCGGCAGCCGTGCGCCTGGAGGGGGAGGGAATCAATCGGATTGTTACCTCTACCTACGGGCGTGCCATAGAGACGGCGCAGGCAACCTCCGACCGCATCGGCGTACCGCTCTCGGAGGGGCTTCCCTTTATGGACGAGCGGTGGGTGATGGGCGACCTGCCTCCGTTTACACACGAGCACCCTTGGGCAGAGGCGGATGCCCTGGCGGAGAGGGGCGCCAATCTTTTTGACCTGAACGGAGAGGCGTCCGAGTGGTTTGGAGATGCCTCCCGCCTTGCGTACGACGAAAGCGCGCGCGTGGCGTTTGACGCCTGGCTTGGCACCCTGGGCTACGAGAGAGAGGGACAGTATTACCGCTGTACGCGGGAAAACGGCGACGTGATCGCCCTGTTCAGCCACGGCGGCTCCGGCAGCCGCGTGATGGCGCATCTGATGAACCTCCCCTTTGTGTACTTCTGCCACATGTTCCACCTGGACCATACGTCCGTTTGCGTATTTGATTTCAAGGGGCACGAGGGCTCCCTCGTCACCCCCAAGGCGCGGCTGCTCAACGACGCCCGCCATATCCGCGGTATTGAATAATGCTTTTTTATAGCACGCCTGCAAAGCAAACGTTCTCCTGAACAAAAAGAGCAGACACATGAGGTTTTTCGCCTTGCGTGTTTGCTCTTTGTATTTTGACAGGGCTTGGGCGCGGCGTATCTTGCATTTTTTGTATTTTATGATAAGATAAATAAAAAGGAAGGGATAAGGAGAACGTTATGGAGACGGTTGTGTGGAATCACCTGACCCTCGCTCCCCGGGAGGAGGGCACCTGCCTTATTGTGACGGGGTGCGCAGCGGGCGCCACCGAGATAGAAATCCCTGCCCTTGTAGAGGGGCTCCCCGTGTGCGGCATTGAGGCAAATGCCTTTGAGGGGTGCTCTGCGCTCACCCGCGTGACCCTGCCGAGCGAGGTCGGGGAGGACGTGTATTTCACGGTGGGGGACGGGGCGTTTGCCTGCTGTGACGCGCTTACCGAAATCACGCTTCCCCCGTTCGTCGGAGAGGTTGGCTGGGGGGCGTTCCGCTCCTGCCGCCGGCTTGCGCGCGTTCGCTATGACGGGCGCGTCTACCTCGCGCCGTACGCCTTTACGGAATGCCGCGCCCTTGCGGAGATTCCTCCCGTCGGCTGTGCCAGCGAGGGCGTGCTCTCCTATACCGCGATTGAGGAGCTGACGCTGGAGGGGGAGCTGGAATATATCGGGGAGAATGCCTTTGAGGGCTGTGAGCGCTTGCGCGAGGTGGTCATTCCCCGTGCGGTGCGGCAGATAGACGCGCTTGCCTTCCGTGGGTGCCGCGCGCTTGAGCGCGTGGTCTTTGAAGACCCCGAGGGGTGGTGGGAATGCAACTCGTACAGAGAAGCGGACGTCCCCCTGTCCCTCTCCGACCCCGAGCGGAATGCCGCATGGCTTTCCGAGATGGACTTTGACGACGGCACGCTGTATTGGTACCGCAAGCCGTCCCATAAAACAGAACAGGAGTAAGCAAATGAATCTCAAGCAGCTGAAATACGTGCTCGTCCTGTCGCAGGAGGGCTCCTTCTCCCGTGCGGCAGAGGTGCTGCATATCTCGCAGCCAAGTCTGAGCCAATATATCAAGAATATTGAGAGGGAGGTGGGCGCCCCCCTGTTCGTGCGCGAGGGCGGCGAGGTCCGTCTCACGGATGCGGGCCGCGTTTATACCGACGTGGCGGAGCAGATTGTCGGGCTGGAAAAGCAAATGGAGGTGCGCCTTGGCGAGCTGTCCTCCTACGAGGGCGGAACGGTGACGGTTGGCATTTCCCCCTACCGCAGCGTGCATCTGATGCCGCGCGTGCTGGCGGAGTTTGACCGCCTGTACCCCCGTATGCGCCTGGTCGTCAGGGAATGCTCGGGCGGCGACCTGCTTGAGGGCGCGACGCGCGGGGAGTTTGACCTGTGCGTGATTGCCCTGCCCGTCGACGATACGAAATTTGAAATTGAGCCCATTCAGCGCGAGGAGGTGCTGATTGCCGTCAGGCGCGACACCCCCCTGTGCGAGGAACTTTCCCGCTCCGCCACCGAGAGGGAGGGGAAGCGGTGTCCTGCCGTTGACCTGGGCCGGGTGGAGGGGCAAAGCTTTGCCATGCTCCGCGAGGGAATGCTGATGCGCCAGGTTACGGACGGCCTGCTCCAGCGCTGGGGCGTCACCGTGCGGGAGAAAATTGAGGTCAGCAGCAACGAGGCGCTGCTTTCCGTCGTGCGGTCGGGGGTGTGCGCCTCCTTTATTCCGTCGGGCTTGCTGGACGGCTCCGTCTCCGACGTGGCGTTTTTCTCCATTGAGCAGGATGCGGCGTTTCGGGACGTGGCGGTCATTTACCGCAAGCATGGGTACCTGTCAAGGCCCGCCCGCGATCTGATTGCGATTTTCAAGGGTCTGAAATAATCCTGCCTTGGTAAAGCAAGCGAGAGGGAACGGCGCGGGAGCGTCCGTTCCCTCTTTTATTCAGGAGAAATTCGTCGGGCGCGCGAGAAAGTTGCTGTAATTTTTGAAATACCTCTTGACAAAGGAGGTGTTTTGTTATATGATGTATAAGCAATTCGTTATAAAACCGATAGGAGGAAATGAAAATGCCAATGTCGCTTGTGTATCTATTCGTGATGCTCGCGGTCATCTGCATCTGGTTTATTCTTTTGAAAAGACCGATCTGGGAATCCATGGGCGTTTCTCTTGTGGTGCTGGTTGCCATCACGGGCACATGGGGAAGTCTTGGTGATTACATAGAGAAGGGAATGTCTACCTCTCTCTTGTACTCCATGGTCGTCTTTATCTGTATGTCTGCCATTATGACAAAGACAAAGCTGATTGACGGAGCCGTCAATCTGATTCTCGCTCTGCTGGGGCGGCTTCCGGGCGGCGCGGGCTATGCAGCAGTCGTTGCCTCCAGCTTTATGGGCGCTCTGTCCGGCTCGGGTCCCGGTAACGTCATGTCTACGGGCGTGATTACCATCAAGGCAATGAAGGATTCGGGCTATCCCCCCGAGCTTGCGGCAAACGTGGAGAGCAATGCCAGCTATCTTGGCAACATGATTCCCCCCTCCGCCAACATTGTTGCTGCCCTGGGTGCGCTGACCGCCTTTTGGGCGACCAACGGTATGGACGACACCATGTCCATCGGCTCCTTCTGGATGGTTTGCTGGGGCTGCTCGCTCTGGTTTATCCTGTCTAAACTCATCGTCCTGTTCATTTTCTGCAAGGTCTATAAAATCAGACCCATGGAGCCCGAGAAGATTCCCAGCTTCCGCGAAACCCTGCGCGAAAACTGGCAGGGACTGCTTCTTCCCTTTATTATTCTCGTGCCCTTTATCGTGGACTTTATCTTCAACAATGCCACGGCATTCCCCGGGCTGGCTGTCTTCGTCGACCGCCTTGGCAAGACGGGCGCAAAGAATTACTCCAGCTCTCTGCTCTTCTTCGTGGCGGGGCTTGCGGCCATTTACGCCGTCATTGTCATGCTGTTCAAAGATAAGAGCAAGGTGTCTCCCAAAAACCTTATCAGGATGCTGTCGGGGAGCGCCAAGGGCATTGCCACCACCGTTGGCACCTGCCTGTTCGGTTATATGATTGGCGCCCTGTTCTCCGATATCGGCGCCACGGACGAGCTCGGTGTGTTCCTCGAGGGGCTTAACATGGGCCGTGTGGGGCTTGCCTTTGTCATTCCGCTGATTACCTGCTTTATGGGTATGGTGATTCCCGGCTCCTCTCTGGTATCCATTTTCGGTGCGCTGTTTATCGGACTGTTCTACGCACAGGGCGCAAACCCCGTGATGGTTGCCGCCATGCTCCCCTGCTTCTGCGGCGTGATGTGCGGCATCACCCCTCCCCTTGCGCTGGGAATGTATGCGGGTATGTCCATTGCGGAGTCCGACCCCGGGAAAACCATCAAGAACGACCTGTGGTGGGTTGCCGCCCAGTATATTCTGGAGGTCATCGTGCTTCTCGGCTGGCTTCCCATTCTCGGTCTGTAAGGAGGTAAGGTATGGAAAACTTCAGAAAAGTTTGCAAGAAAATTGCCACCGTGCTGGAATACGTCATTGGTATCGCGCTGGCAATCTGCCTGTTCCTTGGTGGGCTCGGCTTTGTGGGGTACGTGGTCGCCTTCTGCATCGGCGGCGACACCGCAACCGAAATCTGCACCTGGATTTACAAGGAGTTTTACGGAGTTCTGATTCAGGTATCCACCTATACCACGCTCCTCTGCTTCCTGCTCCTCTACGTGCGCGGGGATGCCAACTGGGTCAATCCCATTCGCTATTGGGGAGATAAAATCAGGGAAAAGAAAGCCGCCAAGGCGGTTGCCGCACAGGCAGCTGCCGCTCCCGCGGAGGACGACGGCTCCGACGAGCCCGTGTCACAGTAAGCAGTTTCAGAATATCCGCGTGACAGGCGCACCGCTACGGCGGTGCGCCTTTTGCTTTGCGGAGCGAAAGCTTGCGCGACGCGCGGGAAAACTGTTTTTTGTTGAAACCGACGGGGAAATGGCGTATAATATAAATGAGCCGTATCAGAAATGAGAGGCGAACGCATGCAACGCGCTGCAAAACGGGAATGCCCCGAGGAATGAATGGGGCGGACGCTTGCATGAGGGAGAGGAAAAGACATGACGGAAGTATTACTCACGGCGCTCGGCGTTGGCGGAGCGACCGTGGTGGGGGCGCTGCTTGGATTTATGATTAAGGCGCCGTCCCACAAAATGAACGACGTAATTCTGTCCTTTGCGGCGGGCGTGATGCTTGCCGCCTCGGTGATTGGCCTTGTGCTGCCCGCGATAGAAGCAGGAGGCGGCTGGTGGGGGATTCTCGTCGCGGTGGCGGGTGTGTTCGCGGGGGCGCTCTGCCTCAACCTTATTGACAGGGTGGTGCCGCATCTGCATCGCGTGACGGGGGTGGACCAGGAGGCGCATCCCGAAAAAATTGAGCAAATCAACAGGGTGCTCCTGTTCGTGATTGCGATTGCCATTCACAACCTGCCCGAGGGGATTGCCGCAGGCGTCAGCTTCGGGAGCGGCGACGTCGGTCAGGCGCTGACCGTCGCGGGGGGAATTGCCCTGCAGAATATCCCCGAGGGCATGGTGATTATTGCGCCCATGCTGGCGGCGGGGATCACCCCCCGAAAAACCTTTTTGATTGCGCTCGGCACGGGGCTGGTGGAGGTCGTGGGAACGCTGCTTGGCTACTTTGCCGTGCAGGTGTCCACCCTGATTTTGCCCTTTGCCCTTGCCTTTGCGGGCGGGACCATGCTCTACGTCATCAGCGACGAAATGATTCCCGAAACCCACGCGCACGGCAACGAGCGGGCGGCAACCTATGCGTTGCTCACGGGATTTTGCCTGATGCTGGTATTTGATTTCTTTGTGAACTGACTCTCCCCGTCAAAGCACGCCGCGGTGCCCAAAAAAACGGGCGCCGCGGCTTCTCCTTGTAAAAGAGTATAAAAAAATGCAAAAAATGCCTTTCCACGATTTACTATGGCGCGGGCGGGGCAAATATGGTATAATGATAGCAACGAGCCCAACATACACGAACCGTGGGGCGCGCTGTTTTGGAGG
>JAFQJX010000032.1 GCA_017397205.1 Clostridia bacterium
CGTCAAGGTAGATATAGAAGGTGGCATACTGAATACGGTTTTCAAGAACGGTCAGCTGTGCGCGCAGAGAGGAAAGCTCGGAGGACACCTCCGTCAGGCGGCCTTCAATGGACAAAAGGTCAGACGTGGTGGATGCGGCGGCGTACAGCTCTCTCAGGCGCACCTCCTCCGCCTCAAGACTTTCCACACGCGCGGTGATGTCCGCGTGCGTCAGAGTCACGTCCTGCGAGCTTGCCTGGCGCCTTACCACGTGTGCAAGGTCGCGGAGCACCGTTTCAAATGCGCCTGCGCCGTCGTATGGGATTCCCACCTCGTAATAGGCGCTGCCAAGAACGTACTCCTCGGGGGGAGTGACGGTTGAGCTTGTGATATAGCCGCTTGCGGCGACAACCGCGCTCTCCAGCGCCGTGACGGCTTCGTTGAAGGTACGGGTTTCCATATTGTAGCGGTAGGTGCTCACCACCTTGCCGCCGGGAACGGCACCGTCAACAACGACGTCCTCCTTCATCCCGGAGCCACCGTTATAATCGGGCTCGGGGTCTCCACAGCCAACCAAAGCCGTGCAAAGCAGGGCAAGCAACAGGAAAATCGCAAAAATACGGCGTTTCATCACGCGTACCTCCCTTATTGATTTGTCTACAGTATAGCACCTTTCCCCCCGTTTGGCAAGCCCCCTGCGTGCGCGGCGCGCAGGAGTGCGCCCACCTTGCGCATAAATATTTTACAATTCGTAATAAAAACTGCGTTGCAATTCTCGGTTTTTGTGCTATAATTAGTTTGGAAAGGAAGCGGTATAGCCGCTTGTGTGGCCTATGTACGACGTGCTGAACAACGGATTGCTATACCCCTATCTGACGGGGCTGATACAGCCCCAGACGGATACGGGGGCTATTTTGCTATACCTTGGTTGCCTCGCCCTGTGCATGCTGGTGGGCTACCTGCTTGGCAGCTTGAGCCCCGCTATTCTGATTTCCCGCATCTTTTTCCGCGGGGACGTGCGCGAGCACGGGAGCGGCAACGCAGGCACCACCAATATGCTCCGTACCTACGGGGTGGGCGCCGCCCTCGTTACCTTCTTCGGAGACGTTTTCAAAAGTGTTCTCGCCGTATTTTCCGCATTTCTCATCATGGGTGCTGACTGGGTTGGCTACGGCTTTTCCTTCAGCACGGGCGCGCACCTTGCGGGGCTGTTTTGCGTGATTGGGCACGTGCTGCCCCTGTATTACCGCTTCAAGGGCGGCAAGGGCGTGCTTTGCACCGCCTCCGTCGTGGGCTGTCTTTGCCCCTGGGTGACGGTGCTGCTGGTGCTGATTTTCGTCATCACCGTTGCCATTACCAAATACGTGTCGCTCGGCTCGGTGCTGGGCGCCGCCGTTTATCCGCTATTTTACGCCGTTCTGACGCGCGCTCTCTTCGGCGGACTTCCCCTGCCGCTTGAGATGCTGCTTTGTGCCTTCGGTATGATGGGGATTATTCTCTGGAAGCACAGGGGCAACATTGACCGCCTGCGCCGCGGAGAGGAGCGCCGCCTCGGGCAGCGCACCGCAAATCCCGTGGTGGAAATTATCACGGAAATCGCCGACCCGCCCTCGCGGGAGGACAACGGGGAGGAGCCATGAAAACGCCCTCTCAGCAACTACTTGAGCTGATTTGTCTTTCCTTTCGCACAGAGACCCTGCGCCGCCTGACGCTGTCCAAGCCCGTGGGAGACGTGTCCCAGCGCTTCACCGCACGCCTTGTCCTTGGACGGGGCAAGCCCCTGCTTGCATGGGAGGAGTCGCTTTCGGGGGGTAAGGTGCGGCATCACACCTGCACCTATGAGGAGATTGAGACGTTTCTTGCGCCCCTGCTTTCCTCCTACGGACAGGTCAACCTGTCAACGGGCGCGGGGGATGCCGAGCTTCGCCGCTCCAAAAAGGGGAACGAGGTGCTGCTTGGCGGCGGCGCCCTCTTGAAGAAGCTGACGGAGGGCAAAGGAGAGCTCCGCACCTATCTTGGCGACCTTGACCGCAAAAAGAAGCACCTGCTGACGGGCAAGGAGCCCTTTCTTTTCCCCCTCGGCATCACGGATGCAAGCGGCCGCATTCACGATAAGAAGCAGGGAAAATTCCGCCAGATTCACCGCTTCCTTGAGCACATTGAGGAAATCTACCCCTCCCTGCCCGAGGCAGGAAAATTGGTCGTTTACGACCTGTGCTGCGGAAAAAGCTATCTCAGCTTTGCCGCCTCTTATTACCTCTGCCACCTGCGCGGCCGCGAGGTGGATATGCTTTGCATGGACCTGAAGGAGGACGTGATGGCGAACTGCGCCGATACGGCACGTGCCATCGGCTTTTCGGGAATGCGCTTTCTCGCTGGGGACGTGCGCAGAACGCCCCGTGACGTCACGCCGCACCTCGTGCTTTCCCTGCACGCCTGTGATATTGCAACGGACATCGTGCTGGACACCGCCGCCGCGCTTGGCGCCGAGGTGATTTTGTCCACGCCCTGCTGTCACCGCTACCTGAACGACAAATTGCAAATGTCGTCCCTGGACTTCGTTGCGCGCTATCCGCATCTGCGCGGCAAGCTGTGCGAGGTGCTGACCGAGGGCATTCGCCTTGCCCGTCTGCGCGCCGCGGGCTATACCGTCATGGCGCTGGAAATGACCGACCCTGACGACACCCCGAAGAACACCCTGCTTCGCGCCGTCCGCCGCCGTGGCTTCTCCCCCGACAGCGCGGAGGGCAAGCGCCTCAGGGAGGAATACGAGCAGCTGCTGCATCTCGTGCTCGGGGAGGATATCAGCGGCTACCTGAAGGAGATACGCCTGTGACAACGCAATACCGCTCCGCCTCTCCCGCCGAAACCGAGGCACTCGGCAGGCGCCTTTGCGAGGGGCTGATACAAAAGGGACTCCGTCGGGCGTTCGTCGCCCTGTTCGGGGAAATGGGCGTTGGCAAGACCGCCTTTGCGCGCGGCTTCGGCGCCGCCCTCGGGATTTCGGGGGTCAAAAGCCCCACCTACACCGTCGTCAACGAGCATCGCGGCACGCCCGTGCCCCTGTTCCACTTTGATATGTACCGTATTCAGGACCCCGACGACCTGACCTCAATCGGCTACGACGATTACCTCATGCGCGAGGGCTACGTCCTCTGTGAATGGAGCGAGCGCATTGAGGACGAGCTTCCCCCCGACGCCATCCGCGTCACGGTTGCGCGCACGGACGGGGAAAACGGACGCTCCATTACCGTACAAGGAGATTTCGCATGAATATTCTTGCCTTAGACGCCACCGCGATTGCCGCCTCCTGCGCCGTTGCAAGTGACGCGCACACGCTGGCGGAGTTCCGCGTGGACAACGGGCTGACCCACAGCGAGCTCTTGCTCCCTATGGCGGAGGCGTGCCTGCACGCAGGACAGATGCAAATCGGGGATATTGACCTCTTTGCCTGCACCGTGGGACCCGGCTCCTTTACGGGCGTGCGGATTGGCGTTGCCACCGTCAAGGGGCTTGCCTTCGGGACGGGAAAGCGGTGCGCCGCCGTGTCCACCCTGGAGGCGCTTGCCGAAAACCTGATGCCCCTGTCGGGCATTTACTGTGCCACCATGAACGCGCGCCGCGGACAGGTTTACAACGCCCTGTTTGAAAACAGGGACGGGGTATTGACCCGTCTTTGCCCCGACCGCGCCATCTCTCTTGAGGCGCTGGCAAAGGAGCTCTGCGAGCAGTATCACGGCTTCAAGGTGCGCCCCGTCGGGGACGGCTACGATATCACCCTGCCCTATCTCAAAGAGGCAGGCGTGCGCGTCCTGGAAACGCCCGAAAACCTGCGCCTGCAAAGTGCCGCCTCGGTTGCCCGCTGTGCCTGGCGCATGGCGCTCTCGGGCAACACCGTCAGCGACACCGCCCTCGTCCCCCTGTATCTGCGTCTGCCGCAGGCAGAGCGCGACCGTCTTGCCAAGCAGCAGCCCGAGGGATAAGCGGCACAGCACACTCAAACGCATTTTAAAATTAAGACCAAAGAAGCAAAAAGGAGCATCAACATGAGAGCAATTTACATTGGCGCAGATTCTGCGGGCTACCCCCTCAAGGAGGAGCTGAAGGCGCACCTCGGCGCGCTTGGCTATACCGTAACGGACATGGGGACGGATTCTACCGCCTCCTGCCACTATCCCGTCTTTGCCTCCGCCGTATGTGAAGCGGTGCAGGAGGACGCAAATTCCTTCGGTATTCTGATTTGCGGCACGGGGATCGGTATGAGCATGTGTGCCAACAAATATCGCGGCATCCGCGCGGCACTCTGCAGTGACACCTACTCCGCCCGTATGACCCGCGCCCACAACGACGCCAACGTGCTTTGCATGGGGGCACGCGTCATTGGCTCCTGCCTTGCACAGGATATTCTGGACGCCTTCCTCTCGGCAGAGTTTGAGGGTGGACGGCATCAGATACGCGTGGATATGATGACGGAGATTGAAAAAGCGCACCTTTCCTGAGCGCAAACAAAACGAGAAGAGAGAACAAAACGGTTATGAACCCGAATGTTCTCTCTTTTTCTTATGCTTTTCAGTTGAGTGTTATGAGGCTCGCTCCTCTCACCGTTATGAGCTTGCAAAGCAAGCGTTATGATATGATTGCCTATCTAACTTCAAACTTGGCGAAGCCAACTATAACGATGCGAAGCATCTCATCACTCATAGCTTGTCCGTCAGGGCAATCATAGTTGTAGCGCGATGCTCCAAACGGAGCATCACGCTACAGCGTTGTGCCTGCTGTTCTTTACGTGGCGCCCATTTGCCGCACGCCGTCCGCGCCGCAGATATAGCGGGCGTGTTCGGAGAGCAGCGAAAGGTAGGCGCTCTTTTCGCGCGTACCGAATTCCTCAATAAAGGAAAGCGGAGAAAGCTTCTCGCCCTCCACGCCCTCCACCACCATATGCCAGCTTTTTCCCCGTCCGCGCCATACCTGCATCTCGCGCGTATATTCCATGTGGGTCAGCGCCTCGCAGACCGAAAGCAGGGCGGGTAGCTTTTCAAAGGTGTATACCCATTTTTTGTACTGTGCCACCTCTCCCTTTTGCCCCTCGGAGGTGCGGGTGACGTAGATTTCACAGCCGCCGTCGGAGGAGCGCCAAAGCTGCACGAGCACCTTATCCTGCGTGGCATCAAAGCCCGAGCGCCGCTTGACCTCGTCAAACAGGCGACGCAGAGCACGCCGTGTTGCAGGGCTTTCTCCGTCCTGGGTCTCGGTGCCAAGACCGAAGTTCTGCATATC
>JAFQJX010000033.1 GCA_017397205.1 Clostridia bacterium
CAGCACCCGCGTCAATGGAGCGGCACGCCTCGCACTCGTTGCAGGGGTTGCCGTTTTTCGGATGCAGGCAGTTGACCGCCTTTGCCAGAATTTTGGCGCAGGTGGTTTTTCCCGTTCCGCGGGAGCCGCAGAACAGATAGGCATGGGAGGTCCTTCCCTCCGAAACCTGATATTTCAGGATGTCGGTAATATGCTCCTGACCGCAAACGTCGTCAAAGGTCTGCGGGCGCCAGGTACGGTATAACGCACGGTACATAACTTCCTCCCATTACTTAAAAAACAAGGTGTGGATCTGATAAAAACCAAACCCCACACCCATGGCATCTGTCTGTTCGGCAACGAATCATACGCCCTCGCCTGGATAAACCGACTACACCCGTTAACTGCAGTCTCCGCTCCGCACAGGCGACCTCGCGGCACATCAGATACACCGCTTAATGCTGCTTGGTCCCCCACCTGACATGATTCACGGCTTCTGATTGCGCAAGACCCATGCTTCAACACGAATTCCACAGCGCAGACGGCACAGACGGCTACCTCGGAAAAGGCATCACCCCTGCTATAGCGGATTTCAGGTACAAGGCACCGCTACCACCCCGGCTAGTATGATTCTGCCGCACAGACAGATATTGCTTTAGTAGTATACCAAAAAGCAAAGTAGAATGCAAGGCATTCAGCGCAAAAATTTAGATACAGATTCCTCCGTTGGGACTGATGACCTGTCCCGTAATGAACGACGCTCCCTCTCCTGCCAGGAAAAGCGCGACCGCGGCAATCTCCTCGGGAGTGCCCAGGCGTCCAAGCGGAGTCTCCTCGCAGAGCGCGTCAAGCGCCTCCTGCGGCAGGGGTCCGTTCATATCGGTATCCACCGCCCCCGGGGCGATGCAATTGACGGTAATGCCGCTGGGTCCCAGCTCACGCGCGAGGGCGCGGGTAAATCCAATCAGCGCCGCCTTGGAGGTGGAATAATGCACCTCACAGGAGGCACCCGTCAGCCCCCAGATGGAGGAGATATTGATGATCCGCCCGCTTTTGCGGTGAATCATATGCGGAAGCACCGCCTTGGTGTAATAAAAGGCGCCGTCCACGTTCACCGCCATCATACGGCGCCACTCCTCGTCGGATATGGCACCCAGCACGCCAAAGGAGGAGATGCCCGCGTTGTTAATCAGGATATCCACGCCGCCCCAGCTTTGCTCTGCGGTAGCAACCGCGCGTGTGACGGCGGCGGAATCTGCATTGTCGGCGCGGATTGCCAGCGCACCGCACTCCTCGGCAAGCGCCCTTGCCTGCTCCTCGGAATGCAGATAGGTAAAGGAAACGTGATGTCCCTCTCCCGCAAACGCGCGCACCATCGCAGCACCAATGCCTCGGGAGCCGCCCGTGATGAGAATATGTGCCATAGCCGCTTTCTCTCCTGCGTGTACTTTTATAAACATATTATACTTTTTCATATTTTTGCTGTCAAGTACGGCACCCCCTTGAAAAGGGGAAATTTCTTTGTTATAATCTTGAAAAAGCGCAAAGGAGGAGACCGATGGTACTGATTGCAACGCTGGACGATGCACGTCTTGCCGCCTGGCAAAGGCGCTTCTTTGCAAGCGGTATGCCAACCACGCACCATACCTTTGCAAACGCCGTCTACACAAGGCAGAAAAGGGAGCCCGTTTTTCTCTTCGTTCCCTGTGTGCACGAAAAGGACCTGCCTCCCACCTTCTTCCACACCTACCGTCTTCGCCACCCGGACGTACCTGTCATTGCACTCGTCAGCCCGGGAGGGGTGCTGACCGAGGATATGGAGGAGGCACACCTGCATCTCTCCATTGACCTCCCTGCCCATAAAATCATACAGGAGGCGCTCATTTTCGCCAGCCGCTTTGCAGGGCGCGACGTTGCGGATTTAACGGTCGGTCCCTTCAGGGACCACCTGCTTGCCTCCGCCCCTACGTGGCACGGCACTCAGATCCCTCTCACTCCTACGGAGCATATGATTCTGCGCTATCTCATGCTTACCTATCCGCAATCCGCCACGGCAAGCGAGCTGATTCGCAACTGCACCAAGCCGGGCACCTCCCCTACTCTTTGTAACATACCCACGCACATTCACCAAATTAACCGAAAGGCACAGGCACACGTCGGCGTACAGATTATCGGACGACCCGATGGCCCCGGCTACCGCCTGTTGACAGACTACCATGACTGAATCCCGTGAACGCACCGCCTCCTACGGCGTGCGGCAAAAGGCGAGCGGCAAAAACCTACGCCTGCGCCTGATGCTCCTTTCCCTCTACCTTGCCCTTTTCGTGGGCTACTGCGTCCTGTTTCTCAGCGTTGTCAAAATGCCGCAGCTGATTGCACTGTTCCCTATCCTTCTTCTGATCATTGTGCCTCCCACCTGGCGCCCCCTTTCCTGCGAGCGGGAGTACAGCGTGGAGTGCGGCTTCTTCATCGTGGAAAACCTGTATTCCTTTTCTAAAAGAAAGGAGCTTGCCCGTGTGGAAATCCGCTCGGCAAAGGAGATTGCCCCCTATACGGCCGGCGCCGTCCGCGGCGCGCGCGTGCAGGACTATCGCGGAGATACCCGCAGCCCCGACAGCTATTACGTGCTGTACGAGAAAAACGGACGCCGTTACGCCCTTCTGTTTGAGGGAACGCAAAAGCTCGTCCGCGCCCTGCGCCGCTACAACGGGGCAACCGCCGTGCTGGATACACTCCGCCACTGAACAGATTTTAGTCTTAATACAAGCCCCAGTCCGCATA
>JAFQJX010000003.1 GCA_017397205.1 Clostridia bacterium
GACGATCATGAAGCCCTCGTCCACGCCCATACCCGGCTTTGCGAGAATCTGAACGGGCTTGGTCGCCATGGCACAGTGCACGCAGACCTGCGCGGAGCGGTCGGTTTCGTTACAGGTGCCGCCCTGGTAGGCGCCGATGCCCTTTTCCTTGCAATAAAGCACCGCCTCAATGGTGGTGTTAATGCCGCCGAGGTCAGGGGTCGTGATTTGCACCATATGCCCTGCCCTGTTATCTGCGAAGAGCTTGATATCCTCAAGGGTATTGCACCACTCGTCTGCCACAAGCTCCACGTCACAGCCGCGCTCGTCCAGCTCACGGGTAAGCCCTGCGAGGGCGATCATCTGAGTCTCGCGGTCGGAGTCGCAGTCCATGGGACCCTCAATGCGAAGGTGGAAGGGCTTTGCAAGCGCGCCGAGCTTCTCAATGTAATCCGCCATATCCTTGTAGTTGTTGTTGCCGAAGATGGCGCCAATCGTTCCGTATACGTCAATGTGGAACACGGGGAGATAGTCTTCGGAGGTGCGATTCGCGAGAATGCGGTCGCGCAGCCAGGCAACGTACTCCGCAAGAAGCTCACCGTTCTTGCCGAGCTTTGTCTCTACGTTGTTGATCAGGGCGTGCGGAAGCACTGCGGCACCCTTGATAATCATTTTATCGGCATTATCGTATCTGTCGTCGCCCGACTGCGTAAAGATCGGAATCGGCGTCTCGGACACGGCGCAGCCGTATTCATCAGCCACCACCTCGCACATCATTCTCCCCGTTGCCTTTGCAACGGCGTCAAGCAGCGCCTGGGAAACGCCGTATCGGATGGCGGTGTGAAGCCGCTTCCCGTCAACCTGAATCGCCTCCATCATAGCGGCAAGCCCTCTGAAATCGTCTGCCTCCCTGCCTACGAGAGCGGGCTTGATATACCTGTCAATCACGGGGATAAAGTCCTCGGCGAGGAACAGGGGGTCGCGCCCACCCGCGCCCGAATACTGAACGGCGGCACAGTCGCCGTATGCAACCTGCCCGTCCTCAAGCACGAGCATCACCGAGATGGACTCACCCGCCTGACGGACGGAGCGGAAGCCCTCGGTCACGGGATTTCCCACGTAGAACACGCCGTCATGACGCGCGCCGCCCTTGATCGCGCGCTGGTCGTCAAAATAAAAGCCCGTACGCCCTGCGGAACAAACCACATTCACAATTTTCATCGTTATGTACCTCTTAATATTTGGGTCTTCCGACAAGTCTGCCCTTGCCGATTGCGTAAACGTCATCAATGACCATCTGGAAGGAGGCGGCGCGCTTTTCGGCGACGGCTCTCTCTTCAATCTTTGCCTTATGGAAATCAAGAATGTCCTGCGAGAAGGGCAGGTTCCCCGGCTCCAGAATACGGACGGCACCGTTGTTGTCGCGGCAGGGGAGCATAAGCCCCGCATTTGCGCGGCAGGGGGCAAAGGGAACGTCCAGCGCACCCGCCTCAACACCGCGGCAGACGCCGAGAGCAATATCACCCTTACCAAGCTCAAAGCACTTGTCCACAATGGCTCTCGTTTCCTGACGGATGATCTCCTTCTCCTGCTCCAGACTTTCGTTCTGGAAGTCCTGGTCATAGAGCATATTCACCACCTGCTTGGTGCAGCGCAGACCCTCTGCGTTTGCCTCCATGGTAGGAATGCCGACCGCCTCGTGGGGAGTCTTGACAATGACCTTGGTTGCCTTGGAGAGCGCGGCAATCATGCTACCGAAGGAAATGACGCCGAACGCCATTGCCTCGTCCGCGGGGAAGCCGCCCATCCACTGGTGAAGCACGGTGGTGACGACAACGTCACCGTAGCCGTACCTTTTGAGATACTCGTCGGTCAGCTCCTCAAGCGTTCTGATCGCCGCAACGTCCTGAACGAGGTTGCCGCACTGACCGTAGCCGACGGTGATATTCTTGACGCCCTGCTCTGCGGCAAGAAGCGCCTCAATGATCGCCGCCGCATGCGAGATACAGGGGGGAACGAGCGTTCCCGTGAGGGGTCCGAACGGCTCGCGGTTGATGGAAACCCCCATTTCCTCATAGATGCCTACCAGACGGTCGGTATACTGCCAATCCCTGATCGTGCGCTCCATGGGGATATTCTTGCAATAAGGAAGGTTATAGGAGATGCCGCCGCCCTCGTAGCTGGTGAAGCCGCCCGCAAGCGTAATCTCGGTGAGAAGTCTTGCATCGGGGGTGCCGTGGCGTACCTGCACGGGAACGCTGACGCTCTCAACGACACGGCGGCAGCCCGCAACGCCGTGATTGACGGCGGGGAAGCCGTTCAGCATCGCTCTGCCAAGGCGGATAGACTCGGAGATGCCGTTCTCCGCCTCCTCATATCTGTTCTGACGGGTATAGCTGTCAATGGTGGAGGGGAGAAGATCCGCCTCTCCGTGCTCCTCAAGATACTGCATGAGCTTGATGTGCTCCTCAATGACGGGAACACCTGCTCTCGGCTGAACGAGCGTTCTTCTCTCGCGCTTTGCCTCAATCAGCTTCTTTGAGAACAGTCTGGACTCGGGCATGGACTTGTGGTACTGCACCGCCTCCTCGAGGTCCACCTCGCTACCGGTACGCCACTGTCCGAGGACCTCCTTGCGCTGTGTATAAAAGGCGTCGTCGGTCAGACGCTTATTCTGAATCTCCATGATATTCCAGCTCCTTTTTCATAATTCGCAGTGCCGCGTCGGGATGATGCGTGGAAAGCAAGCCCATGGCGGCAAGTATATAATGTCTGTCAACCCAGGTATTTGCCTGCTTGGGTCGGAGGGATGCAGGGTCGCTCGGTGAATAGAGGGCGTGAGATACGATCTGTGCCGTCCGTTTCGTATGTATCAGACTGCCGCCCGTCACAACGATATTTTTGACGTGGGTGAGGTTTTTCCCCTCCTGAACGAAGGTCTGCCCCATCATCGTGTAGGTTTCGTAGATGCTGCCCGCGTGCCGCTTCACCGCCTCCAGCACCGCCGACGAGGCAAGCGCAAAGTCGAGCGCCTCCAGGTCGCCGTTCTCAATCGGGACGGTGGATTTATCCGCCTTGATGAGTGCAACAAGCTCCGTGATTCGCGCAGGAGAAAGCCCCGAGAGCGCGGCGATTTTATCAATGCCCGCCGCTTCTATGATACCGCCGATGCTGTATCGCATACCGATATCACCCTCCACCGTTCGCTTGGAATGCGGCTCGGGCAAGCCCTTGTATACAGTGTTCATGTGCTCGGGCATTCCGTCAGCAATGGAATATACGTCCGTCGTCGCTCCGCCGACGTCCACACCGACGAGCTCACCGATTCCGCTCTCGCACGCGGTGCCGTTTGACAGAAGCTCCATCGCGGCAAGCACCGCAGAGGGGGTGGGCATCATGATATCCGACAGCAGCTCCTGCGCCGCCGAAAGCCCCTTTGCCCTGATAATCCGCTCGAGGAAAATCTCGCGGATTTTCTTCTGCGTGGGCTCCACGTTCAGCACGCCGAAGCGCGGCATCACGTTCGGGCAAACGTAGACCTCCTTGCCCGCAAGAATCCGCTCGCACTCACGCGCCGCAGTGCGGTTTCCCGCAATCACGATGGGAAAGTCCGCGTCGGAGGCGGCAAGCACCCTCGCGTTATGGAGGATGCAGGCGGTATTGCCGCCGTCGGTGCCCCCGACGAGCAGGAAAATATCGGGCTTGCTTGCCAGAATCTCCTCCAGATCGTCCTCGGTCAGCTGAAAGGCATAAATCCCCACGACCTTGGCGCCCGCGCCCAAGCTTGCAAGCTTCGCCGCCTCACCCGTCAGCTCGGGGACAAGACCGCTCGTCACCATCCGCAAGCCACCTGCCGCGCTGGAGCAGGCATAGGTTTCGGTGTACTGCACCTCGCCCGTTTGCTCTCTGAGGGCAGCCAGAGCCCGCGTCAGACCGTCGTTGACGTCCGTTTCAATTGTTGTGAAGGAGGAGGCGGTGCCAAGCAGCTCCTCCCTGTCAAGATCAACCGCCGTCAGCTTGGTATAGGTGCTGCCGAAGTCAATCAACAGTACCGCCTTCACTCGCCGTCACCGTTCATGCCGAGAAGCTCGTAGAGCGCCTCAATCGTGGTTTCGGGTGTGGTACCGGGAGGGAATGCGCGGTCAAAGCCCATGGCAATAAAGCGCTTCTCCACGTCCTCAAACCTCTGCTTTCCAATCACGATATTGCCACCGACCACGAGCGGAATGCCGTGCAGGCCCGCCTCGTCGCACTTCTCGCGAAGCCCTCTGCAATCAAGCTCGCCCTGTCCGTAAAGAGAGGAGACGACGATGGCGTCTGCATCCGACTCAATTGCCGCGGCAATATACTCCTCCTGAGATACCATTACGCCGAGATTGACCACGTCAAAGCCCGCCTGCGTGAAGGCATGGTAAAGGATCTTGTTACCGACGGCGTGCACGTCTGCTCCAATCACGCCGATGACCAGAACCTTCTTCTTTTTTTCCATGGAAAAGTCCTCTTTTTCTCTTGTTAATCGGGAAAATTGCGATTGTACTTATACAAGTACAATCCAACCGATACTATGATACACCCGCGGTGGACAACAGTCAATACAAAAAAATATTTTTTTAAAAATATCTTTTTGCATCCGCCCATAGGGGCGCACCGCGGGTGAAATGAATTCGGTTTTATGCCTGACCCCCGTCAAGGGACGCCAGATAATCGGCTCTGCCGCTTTCGTAAAGATTGTTGCCCTCGCTGTCAATGACGACCACCACGGGAAAATCCTCGACCTCAAGCAGTCTGATCGCCTCCGCGCCAAGATCCTCGTATGCAACGATCTCGGCATGCTTGATGCACCTTGAGAGAAGCGCGCCGCAGCCGCCGATGGCGCCGAAATAGACCGCGCCGTGCTCCTGCATTGCCCGTACCACCTCGGGGCCGCGCTTGCCCTTTCCGATCATTGCTGTCTGTCCGAGAGAAATCAGGCGCGGGCTGTACGCATCCATGCGGTAGGAGGTCGTGGGACCTGCCGAGCCGATTGCCTCTCCGGGCTTTGCAGGAGTCGGACCTACGAAGTAAATGACGCTGTCGGCGAGGTCAATCGGGAGCTCTTCCCCCTTTTCTATCAGCTCGCAAAGCCGCTTGTGTGCCGCATCTCTTGCGGTATAGATTTTTCCCGAGAGAAGGCAGCTGTCTCCTGCACGGAGCGCTCTTGCCGCCTCCCGTGTGAGGGGGGCTGTGATACGAATTGCCATCTCAGAGCACCTCCGTCTTATGTCTTGTCACGTGGCAGTTGATATTCACCGCCACAGGCAGCCCCGCGATATGCGTGGGCATTTTCTCAATGTTCACCGCAAGCGCCGTGGTCCTGCCGCCGAAGCCCTGCGGACCGATGCCGAGGGCGTTGATTCTTTCAAGAAGCTCCTCCTCCAGCGCACGGTAATACGCATCGGGATTCGGCTCGTCAAGCGGACGGAGCAGCGCTCTCTTGGCAAGGTATGCCGCCTTGTCAAAGGTGCCCCCGATGCCCACGCCTACAACGATAGGCGGACAGGGATTGGGTCCCGCCTCCTCCACCGCACGCACGACGAAGTCCTTGACGCCCTCTACCCCGTCCGAGGGGCGGAGCATTGCAATGCGGCTCATGTTCTCGCTGCCAAAGCCCTTGGGCGCAAGGGTGATCTCCAGCTTGTCACCCTCCACGATTTCATAGTAAATCATCGCGGGGGTATTATCTCCCGTATTGATTCTGTTCAGGGGATCGCGGACCACGCTCTTGCGAAGGTATCCCTCGGAGTAGCCCTGCCTGACGCCCTCGTTGATTGCCGCCTCAAGGTTGCCCTCAACGTGCACGTCCTGCCCTATTTTCAGAAATACGCAGGCAACGCCCGTATCCTGGCAGACGGGGCAGCTCTCCCTGTCTGCAATTTCATAGTTCTCAATGATTCTGCCAAGAATTTCCCTGGCACCCTCCCAGCGCTCCTGCCCGTAGGCATCGGCAATACGGCGCTTGACGTCCTCTGTCAGATGGCAGTTGGCGTCAATGGAAAGCCGTCTGACCGCATCGGTCACCTCGGCTGCACGAATGGTTCTCACGTTGTTTCTCCTTAATCTCCGTCGGAAATGCTGTAGATTCTGTCAAGAATGTCGCCGTCGCGGCTGACCACTTCGGCAACGACGCGGTCGCCCTTGCACAGCGGCTCGGGCTTGCCCGTGATGCGCTCCGTCTTTTCCTTCAATGCGTGAATGTCAATGACGGGCAGTCCTGCGTCAAGCAGGCGGTCACGAAGCTCCGCGCGACGGGGATTGACCGCAATTCCGCCCTGTGTCACGAGGACGTCAATATCCTCGCCGGGGGTGGAGATGCAGTTGACCCGATCGGTCACGATAGGAAGTCGGGCGCGGAACATGGGGGCGATAATCATAGACAGCTTGGCGCCGTGCGCGGTATCGCTGTGTCCGCCCGAGCCGCCCATAATGGAGCCCGAGGAATCGGTATGCACATTGACGTTAAAGTCGGTGTCAATCTCGGTCGCGCCGAGAATCACCACGTCCAGGCGATTGACCGCCGCCGTCGCCTCCAGGGGGGAGGCATACTGCATTGCGGAAATTTCCTGATGGCGCGGATCCTGTCTGATGGACTCCACCGCATCCAGGTCAAAGCATTGCACGTCAAGAAGCCGCTCAAAGCACCCTGCGCGCAGCATCTCCACCATGTAAGAGGTGATGCCGCCGAGTCCAAAGGAGCCCTGAATCTCTTTTTTCAGCATGATTTCCTTCAAAAACCTTGCCGCCGCAAGCGAGGCACCGCCCGCACCCGTCTGGAACGAAAAGCCGTCCCTCAGCAGCCCCGACGCCTCAATCACCCTGGCCGCCTGCTGTGCCATCACGAGTCCGACGGGGTCCCGCGTAATTTTCGTGGTGCCCGATACGATTCCGCGAGGGTCTCCTATCTCGTCCACCTCTACCACCAGGTCCACGAGGTCCTCGGAGATGGACACGGTCTCAAGCGGATACGGAACGAGGTTGTCCGTAATCACGACCACCTTCCTCGCGTATTTCGCATCGGCAAAGGCATATCCGAGACTTCCGCAGGCGGATTTGCCAAGCTTGCCCGTGCAGTTGCCCCTTTCGTCTGCCGTAGGCGCCGCCACAAAGGCAACGTCGACAGGTGTTGTGCCGCGCTCCATATCGGCGGGTCTGCCGCCGTGGGTACGGAACTCAACGGGAGCATCCATGATGCCACGGGAGATCGCCCTCCCGACGGCACCCGACATATAGTTGGTCATGATGCGCCCGATCACCCCCGAGCGGATATGGTCCAGAATCGGGGCGTGCGTATCAAAAAGCGAGCTTGCATTGAGCGTGAGATCGCGGATGCCGAGCGCGGCAATTTCATTCAGCACCGAAACGAGAACGCGGTCTCCGTTTCTCATATGGTGGTGGAAGGATACCGTCATTCCGGACTTAAGTCCAACCTCGCGGATCGCATCCCTGATGCTTTTTGCCAGCTTACTCATACCTTCCTCCCGATCAGCCCCAGCGACTCCGCCGCGGCGAGTGTCCTCTCGGCTCTTGCTACGATGGGCGCGTCTATCATCTTGCCGTGGAGCGAAACGGCGCCCTTGCCCTCGCTCTTTGCCCGATTGATTGCCTCAAGGACCTCAAGGGCGTAGCGGATTTCCCGCTCGGTCGGGCTGAAGGCGGCGTTGATGGCGTCCACGTGGCGCGGGGAAATGGATGCCTTGCCCGTGAAGCCGAGCGCCCTTGCAAGATTCGCATCCGTGACAATTCCCTCGTCATCACTCACGTCGGTAAAGGGCGTATCGTACACGTCCTTGCCTGCCGCACGGGCGGCAACGACGAGCCGCGCTCTTGCGTACTCGATTTCTCTGCCCTCCTTGGTGCGCGTACAGCAAAGGTCTGCCGTCAGGTCCTCGGCACCGAGAAACAGGGCGCAGATGCGGGGCGCGGACGAGGCGATGAGATAGGCGTTTTCAACGCCGAGCGCCGTTTCAATCAGCGGCATCAGCAGAAACGTTCCCTCCTCCACGCCGAGCTCTCTTTCCATATCGGAAAGAAAGGCGTCCACGAGAAGCACGTCGGACGGCGTGCTCGCCTTGGGGAGCAGGATGACATTCGGGCGCTCGGGCAGGACCTGGCGCAGGTCCTCCTGCCAATACGGGGTGTCCACCGAGTTGATGCGCACGACGGTTTCCGTTCCCTCAAAATCCATGGAGCGGAGCGCGTTTCTGACGAGAATTCTCGCGGCATCCTTTTCGGCAGGTGCCACCGCATCCTCCAGGTCAAAAATAACCGCATCGGCGCCAAGACAGGCGGCGTTAATCAGCATATTGGGGTTGTTCCCCGGCAAAAACAGCATACTGCGGCGCATCACTCGTCACCTCCCGCCCGCCTGATGGCGGTTTCCACTCTGGCGCGAATCACGCAGTCAAGCGCGCCTCTGTCGTGAATTCTGATCTCGCAGGATGCCACGTCAAGCGCAGCCGCCACCTCTCTCACGCTCGCCTCAATGGCGGCGCCGAACTGCCGCTTCACAATGGACTCCACCTCCACCGTGACGCCCCCGTCCGAGGGCAGCACCTCAACGTATGCATCGCTTGACTCTAAGGTGCCGGCAGATGCAAGTGTCCTGACGTTCATAAAAACCTCCTTGTGTCGGTCATCGCGGAGGCGACTCCGCCGCCCCGGATGTGCCTGCCGCCTTTTCGGGCAGACAACTTTTTGAAAATTGTTCTTTCCGTCTTTCAATATGCGGAAAAGTGTAGTATAATAAGGTAAGAAAATTACCGAAAGGCACGCATATGAATCTTGAGCTCGTTTCCGCACCGTCGGGTGAAACCTATCATATCTGGCAGCGCCTGATCTCGGGCGCAGGGCTTTCCTGCGACGAAAGCACCGAGGTCACCGCCCTTGTATGGGACGGCGAGGAGCTGGTTGCCGCGGGCTCGCGCGACGGCGCGGTGCTGAAGCTGATTGCCGTCAGGGAGGACCGACAGGGGGAGGACTTGTCCGCCACCGTCGTCACCGCGCTGCGGCAGAATGCAACGGAGGCAGGGTATACGCACCTGTTCCTCTATACCAAGCCGACGCACGAAGAAACCTTCCGCGGGCTGTTCTTCAAAACCGTCGCAAAAACCGATTCGGTGCTCCTGATGGAGAGCCGCGCGGAAATAGACAGCTTTATCGCGCGCATCAGCCAAGGGGAGCCGCGGGGGGAGTCGGGCGCCATCGTGATGAACGCCAACCCGTTCACACGGGGACACCGCTATCTCGTGGAGCAGGCGCGCGCTCTGTGTGAGCGGCTGTACGTATTCGTCCTGTCCGAGGACAGAAGCGAATTTTCCTGTGCGGATCGGCTGGAAATGGTAAAACGGGGGGTCGCCGACCTTGGCGGCGTTGCAGTCAAGCCGACGGGTCCGTATCTCGTTTCGGCGGCAACCTTCCCGACCTATTTTTTAAAGGACAGGGATCGTGCGCCCGTCGCACAGTGCGAAATTGATATTGAAATCTTCGCCACCTACTACAAGGAGGCGTTCGGAATTACCAAGCGCTTCGTGGGGAGTGAGCCGCTCTCGCCGCTCACGGCGCGCTATAACGAGGCGCTCGCGTCAGGGCTTGCAAAGCGGGGCATTGAATGCATCGTGCTGGAGCGGCTTGAGCATGACGGAGAGCCCATCAGCGCGTCCCGCGTAAGAAAATTGCTATCGGAGGGCGACGTCGCGGGTGCATCTCTGCTTCTGCCGCCATCGACGCTTGCATATCTTACCGAGCGAGGAATGATCAAAAACAAAAAGACGGAGGACGACCATGCTTGACCGCCAGGAGCATCACGTTTTAAGCAGTTATTTTGCGCCGAGAGGACAAAAAAGAATGTACATGCTCGGTATGCAGCTCGCACAGCTTTACCTTTCGCCCTTTGACAAGCTCATTGGCGTCATCGGCGAGGCGGGCTCGGGAAAGAGCGCCCTGATTCGGGGAATGTTCCCCGGGCTGGAGCTGACCAACGACGACGACGGAGTCTACGTCCGTCCGCTTCCGCTTCTTGACCGCGGGTCGCGCGTTCAGTTCTTTTCTCCGCATACCTATCACGTGGATATCCGTTTTGAAAACGGCTTTACGCAGATGAGCGTCCTTGCCGATGCAATTACCGAGGCGC
Organism: Clostridia bacterium; assembly: GCA_017397205.1. Taxonomy (GTDB): domain Bacteria; phylum Bacillota; class Clostridia; order Oscillospirales; family CAG-272; genus UBA1740. The sequence goes on from JAFQJX010000003.1 coordinate 10,145, forward strand.
TCCAGGCAGGAAAGCGCGTGATCGTTGAGCATTTTGACCTCGTCTATCCCTTCCTGGGCTTCAACGCCAATCTGCTGATCGGCGCAGGCGAGCAGGTGCTGATCGCAAGGCCAAACCTGTTCGGCCCCGCCCCCTCGGAGATACGGGATGCGGTATACAATTCTCTCCCCTACCGCCTGATGGCGCACACGGCAGAGGACCTTTGCGAATATCTGATGCCCCCCGAGGACCTGGCAAGATGCGACCACGACGACGTCAAGCACGGCTTCATCATCAGCTTCCCCGACCCCAAGCCCACCTTTGACATTGCGGAGCTTGAGAGGAAGGTAAACGAAATGATTGCGGCAAATCTGCCCATCACCTACGTGGACTCAAATCACGTGGCAATCGGCGATGCAACGCACCCCTGCACGGGACCCAGAATTCACGTTTCGTCCACGGGGCTGATCAAAAATTTTCATCTGTTAAATCACTTTATCTACGACCGCTTCTCCAAGAAATATCTTCTCGTCGGCTGCGTCGGTGACGATGCCGAAAAGACGCTTCAGACGCTCGACGCACAGCAGATGAAATCCGATTTCTCAATGTAAGGTGACGGAGGCAACGATGACTCTGGCAACACTCGACGAAATTCTCGACGCGCGTGAACGCCGTGTAAAGGACAGGCAGACAATGCTTGACAGGCACGGCGTACCCGTCGTTTCGCTCACCATGAATATCGCCGGGCCGAGAAAAACCTCGCCTCTCATATACCGCGCCTTTTTGCACGGAGCACGCGAAATTGAACGGGCGGTAAACGCCCTTGGACTCGTCAGACGCAGGGTCAACACGGATGCCGTGGAATACTATGCCCTGTATGCAGTCGACGCCGACAAGCACAAGCTCAAGGAGCTTGCACAAGGCATTGAGGAGACGTCGCCCATCGGCAGAATCCTGGATATAGACGTCGTCGGTCGGGACGGTGTGGGGCTTTCCCGCACGGCTCCGCGCGGCTGTATCGTCTGCGGCAAGGCAGGCAGGGTGTGCGCCAGGTCAAGAGCACACAGCGCAGACGAGGTGTACCGCGTCACCGCCGAGATGCTTGAGGGGGGACTTATGCTCCTGGATGCCGACAAAATTGCCACACTCGCAAGTGCAAGTCTTATTCGTGAGGTAGACACAACCCCGAAGCCGGGGCTCGTGGATTTATCGGGAAACGGCAGTCACCGCGATATGACGCCCGAGGTCTTTTACAAAAGCGCCGCCGCACTGCTCCCGTATTTCAGGGATTGCTTTCTCGTCGGGCACGAGAGTCGGGCACTCACGGGGCACGAAGCGTTTCTCCGCTTGCGTGAGCGAGGGATCCGTGCCGAGGGTGAAATGCTTGCCGCCACGGGCGGGGTCAACACGCACAAGGGCGCCGTTTATTCCTTTGGAATCCTGCTTGGCGCGCTGGGGCGGCTCTGGCGGGCGGACACGCCCATTGCCAAGCTGCGCGACATGATGAGCGAGGCGCGGCAAATCGCCTCGGCTGCCGCCGACGAGGACCTTGCCTCAGCAGACGGAAGCACGGCAGGCACCCGATATTATCTGTCGCACGGGGTGCGTGGCATTCGCGGCGAGGCGCAGGACGGCTTTCCGCACGTGGCGGACGTTGCCCTCCCTGCATACAGGTATGCCGAGCGCCTGGGCGCCGACCCAAACGAAGCAGGGCTGTACGCGCTGCTTTCGCTGATTGCCTCGGTGGAGGACACCTGCCTTTACAAAAGGGGCGGCGAGGAAGGCGTCCGCTATGCAAGAGAAGCGGCGGAGCGCCTTTTGAAGCGAGGGGGGCTTCCCGACACCCGCGACTATTCTCTGCTTGACGGGGAGTTTATCCGCCGCAACCTGTCGCCCGGCGGCTGTGCGGACCTCCTGGCACTCACTTATTTCGCCCTTTCGCTGGAAGCGTTTGATGAATAAGGCGCGACGCCGTCGCGCCTTTTTGTTTTTCCTTGACGGGCTCTTTACGGCTTTTTTCTGTTTTCCTTTGCCATTTCGGACACGCGGCGCAGGTTGGACATCACGTGCTGATATCCTGCCTCGGTGTGCGGAATGGTGCAGGCAGAGCAGTCCTTGATGCCGCCCTCTATGTAAACGAAGTTGCCGCCGCACCCGTCGCCAAGGGGATAAAGCGGGCAGCAGCAGAACATACAGTTAAAA
>JAFQJX010000034.1 GCA_017397205.1 Clostridia bacterium
GGTGAGAATTTCCACGATATCGCCGTTTTTCGGCACGCGCACAATCGGTGCAATGGCGCCGTGGATTTTTGCGCCGATCAGTTTGTTGCCGACCGCGCTGTGAATGGCGTAGGCAAAGTCAATGACGGTGGAGCCGAGAGGCAAGGAAATGACGTCGCCCTTGGGGGTGAACACGAAGGTTTCGTCGTGGAAGATATCCGTCTTGAACGAGTGCATGAACTCGTCGGGGTCACGGGTGTTGTCGTTTGCCTCAAGAAGCGAGGCAATCCAACGGAGCTTTTCGTCAATTTCCTCCTTGGTGCGCTCTCCGCTCTTGTATTTCCAATGCGCGGCAAGACCGTACTCTGCAATCTCGTGCATCTCGTGGGTGCGGATCTGCACCTCAAAGGGAATGCCGTCATGTCCGATGACGGTGGTGTGCAGAGAGCGGTACATATTGGGCTTCGGGGTGGAAATATAGTCCTTGAAACGGCCGGGAATGGAGTTGAACGCCTCGTGAACAATGCCGAGGACGGTATAGCACTCCAGCTCCGTTGCAACGATAACGCGCATGGCGTAGAAATCGTAGATTTCGTCAAAGGATTTGTTCTGGTTGAATATCTTGCGGTACAAGCTGTAAACGGACTTGGTACGGGACTCAATCGTGCATTCAATCGATGCCTCCCTCAGCTTGTCCTGTATCATTTGCTTGGCGTGCTCAATCAGTCCGCCGCTTTGCCCGTACTTTTCCTCAATCTTTTCCACAATTTCTCTGTAACCGATGGGGTCAAGGTGTGCAAGACTGAGGTTTTCAAGCTCGAGCTTGATGCGCTGCATACCGAGGCGGTGCGCCAGGGGTGCATACACGTGCATGGTTTCCAGAGCAATATCGCGGCGGCGCTCCTCGGACTTTGCCTGGAGGGTGCGCATATTGTGAACGCGGTCACACAGCTTGATAAAGATGACGCGGATATCGCGGTTCATGGCGAGCAGCATTTTGCGGATGTTCTCAATATGCTCCTCTTCCTTGTCGCGCACCTGCAGCAGCTTGATTTTCGTCAGTCCGTCCACCAGCTGTGCCACGTCCTCGCCAAACATCGTGCGAATGGTTGTCAGGTTGGTTTTATCGGCGCAGTCCTCCACCGTATCGTGCAAAAGTGCAGCACAAATAGAGTCTGTATCAAGCTCCAGACTGAATACGATTTCCGCCACCGCAACGGGGTGGCTGATATAGGGGTCTCCGCTTTGCCGCAGCTGCCCCTCGTGGAGCTTGGCGGCATACTCATAGGCGGCTACGATTTTATCAACGTCGTACCGCTTCCCTGCCTCCTTAATTCTGGCAAGCAGGTCCTTGAATCCGTCTTCCATCATGCTTCATCCGTGGCGCCACTGTGCTCGCAGTCGGCGCAGTAAATTGGATTTTTCCAAATCCGTCTTGGCAGTATAGTAAAGCTCGAAGCGGTAATATTCCTCCTCGGGTTCCTCAATGCCGACCAGATTCAGCTCCTGTAAAATTTTGATAATGAATTTGAGCTTGACGTAGCCCATCTGCTCGCCCCCCGGGAACAGGCGCACCTGTGTCAGAAGCGCCCGCAGGGACAGCTCCTCCACGCCGCCGCGCACGTTGCGCCGCACAAGCGTGTAAACCGCCGCAAAATCGTCGCGGCTGGGAATGACGTCGTCCTCCTCAAACGCTTCGCCGTTCCAGATGGCGTCAAAGCGCTCTCTTTGCTGTGCCTGTCGCACGGTCTCGCTTTCGGCAAGACGGGCGTCCTTGACAATCAGCTGTACCGAGCGGCGACCGCGGTATTCGTTGATATCCACGGTAAACGCCAGGTCAATTTTGTCACCCACGAACAGGTTCAGCTCGCTCTGTGAGCAGGAGAAGAACATCGCCTGTAAGCTCGTGCCGTCGCGGCTCACCACCATGCGCGTATGCTTGCCGCCGCTGATAGGCGTGCATTCCGTCAGGGTGACGTCGCGCAGGCAGAATACGGGCGTGGCGTTGCCGATTCCGTAGGGCTCCAGCAAAAGCAGCTCCTCTGCCAGCGCGAGGGTAACCTCCCTCGGGGAAAGCTCCATATCCGCATCCAGAGTGGGCTGAAGCGCCTCGTCCGTTAGCTTCTCTCTTGCGTAGGCGTTGACCGCCTCGCAGAATGCAGGCAAGCTGGCGCGCGTAACGCTCAGCCCCGCCGCAAGCTCGTGACCGCCGAACTTCACAAGATGCTCGGAGGAATATACCAGCGCATCCACCAGGTTCATTCCCTTGATGCTTCTGCCCGAGCCCTTGCCAACCGCCTCCTCCCCCGTGGTCTGTGACCCCTCAAAGGAAATGAGAATAGAGGGCAAGCCAAAATGCTCGGTAATGCGGGAGGACACGATTCCTATCACGCCGTGATGCCAATGGTCGGAGGACAGGACGATGACGGGATTTCTCTCAAAATCGTGCTCTGCCTCAATCTTGGCATATGCCTCCTGGGTAATCTCGTTTTCCTGTGCCTGCCGCTCCTTGTTGGCAATACAAAGCTGCTCCGCCAGGGGGCGGGCGCGCTCCATATCCTCGGAGAGGAACAGCTCCACCGCAATATCTGCGGTACGCACGCGACCTGCGGCATTGATGCGGGGGGCAATGGTAAAGCCGATAAAGCCGGAGGAGATTTTTCTCTTTTTCTTGGAGGTGGGCTTGTCATCCGTCGGGGCGGCAACCGCCTCCATGAGCGCCCTGAGCCCAGGGCGCTCAGAATTTTCAATTCTGGACAGCCCGTATTTGATGATAATTTTGTTCTCGCCGCGCACGGGCATAACGTCAGCCACGGTGCCAATGGCAACAAGGTCGGCATAGTCGCGGCAGATAGCACCCACCGCCTCTATCATGGGAGCACCCGTCAGGCGACTTTCCAGGGCACACAGCAGCTTGAATACCACGCCCACCCCTGCCAGGTCCTTGAACGGATAGGTGTCGTCAGGGCGGTGCGGATTGACCACCGCCACCGCCTCCGGCAGGTCTGCACGGCATTCATGGTGGTCCGTCACCACGAAGTCAACGCCTCGCGCCTTTGCAAAGGCAACCTCTTCGGCGGCGGTAATGCCCGTATCCACCGTTACAATCAGGCGCGTGCCTGCATCAATCAGCTTTTCAACGGCAGGGACGGAAACGCCGTAGCCCTCCCCCGTGCGGTTGGGAATGTAGTACCCGATGTCAGCACCCTGCTTCTTGAGGTACAGATACAGGGCACAAACGGCGGTCACGCCGTCCACGTCATAGTCTCCGTACACGACGATTTTCTCATGCGTACGGATTGCCCTTTCAATGCGCGCCACCGCCTTTTCCATATCCTTGATGGCAAAGGGGTCGCCCATCATTTCGGTTTTCATGTACAGGAAATCTCCTGCACTCTTGGGGTCGGTATATCCTCTCAGATAAAGCAGGGCGCCCAGAATAGACGAGCAGCCAAGCGACTCCACCATAGCGGAAACCGCCTTCTGGGAGGGGGGCGCGGACACGGAACGGACGTTCCACACCTTCTCCCGTTGGTTTATTTGTGTATGATTCATAGTACCGGGGTGGCAAAGCCACCGCTCCTTAATAATAATCAGCGTGAGATGCCCTTGCACCATTTGGTGCAAAGAGCGATAGCGGCACGAAGGCCGTCAATGGCGGCGCTGGTGATGCCGCCCGCGTAGCCGGCGCCCTCCCCTGCAGGATACAGGTTCTCGGTCCCGAACGCGACTCGGGTTTCGGGCGCGCGCAAAATGCGCAGGGGTGCAGAGGTGCGTGTTTCCGCACCCGTCAGGCAGGCGTCGGGTGCCGCAAAGCCCCTGATTTGCCTGTCAAATGCCGCGATTGCTCCGCGCATGGCGCTTGTAACAAAGGCAGGCAGATAGGTATCGGGCGAAACAACGCGACAGGCGTTGCCACCCATATAGGTCGGTTGAATACGGGTGGGTGCAGCTTCTGCACGCCCGTCAAGAAAATCTCCCACCGTAACGATGGGGGCGGCATAGGTTGCGCCGCCTGCGGCAAACGCAGCCCTCTCAATTTGTCTTTGAAATGCAATCGCCGCGGCAGGAGTGCCCCCAAAATCTGCGGGAGTTACGGATACAAGGACCGCGCTGTTGGCATTCCTGCCGTCACGGGCGCGGTATGACATTCCGTTGACGCAAACGCCCCCCTCCTCGCTGGCGGCGGGCAATACAAATCCGCCGGGGCACATACAAAAGGTATACACTCCGCGGCCCTTGGTATCGTGGGATAACTGATATTCGGCGTGCCCAAGGGCAGGATGCCCTGCAAAGGTGCCGTACATTGCCTCGTCAATATCTGCCTGCAGATGCTCAATCCGCATACCGCAGGAAATGGGCTTTGCCTCCATCTGAAGCTCGGCTTGCATCAGCATCTCGTAGGTGTCACGGGCGCTGTGCCCCGTTGCTAAAATGACGGCTCCGCAGGGGATTTCCCCACGGCTGGTTTTTGCACAGCAAACGGTTGCACCGCGCTTCACAAGCCCCTCAAGACGGGTGTGGTAAAGCACCTCA
>JAFQJX010000035.1 GCA_017397205.1 Clostridia bacterium
GAAAACGGCGCACCTGAGCAGGTCAATATAGGACTGATAGTCTGTGTGCGTCATGCCTTTTCCCCCAAATGAATTTGCCAAGCGGCATATATAACAATTATACTATATCCGTCTTCCGTTGTCAATGGTCCCGCGCCCGCGCCCGCTGTCGCACCCGCGCGCCTTTTGTCGCGCCTGCCCGTGTCACGCGTGTTTTCTTTCGGTTTTGCTGTGCGTGCGCGGTTTTTGTCATCAAATTTTTGCGTTTTCCTGTAGATTATCATTTACACGGCTCGTAAAATATGCTATGATATTTTTGAAAAAGGAGGTGTACCCATGAATTGGTTTTGGTTTGTATTTGCAATTCTGCTCCTGGTGGTTGAGGGGCTGACTGCGCAGCTGGTATGCATCTGGTTTTCCCTTTCCGGCTTCGCGGTGGCGGTCACCGTCTCCCTCTTTCCGAAAATGGGCGTGGTCTGGCAGGTTGTCCTGTTCGTGGTGCTGTCGGGCGTGCTTTTGCTTTCCACGCGCGGGCTTGTGAAAAAGCTGCTTGCGCGCAAAAAGAGCCAGGAGACTAACCTGGAGCTTGTCGTTGGGCACGACGCCGTGGTCACCGAGGAGATTGACAACGTGCACGGGCAGGGCACCGTGAAAATCAACGGGCTGGAATGGTCCGCCCGTTCCCTTGACGAACGAGTGATTGCCAAGGGCGAGATTGTGCGCGTGGTGCAAATCAACGGAAACAAGGCAATCGTTGAGCGCAAGTAAGCGCCGCCCCGCCACAGAAACCGTTATTTTTAGCTTGAAAGGAGCTTGTACTTATGGTACCCGTTATTATTGTAGTAGGCATTCTTCTGGTGGTGATTATTACGGTCATCGCCAACATCAAAATCGTTCCCCAATCCAAGGCATACGTGATGGAGCGCCTTGGCGCGTATCACCAGACCTGGGATACGGGCCTGCACGTGGCAATTCCCATCATTGACCGCATTTCCAAGCAGGTGTCGCTCAAGGAGCAGGTGGCGGATTTCCCTCCCCAGCCCGTGATTACCAAGGACAACGTCACCATGCAGATTGACACCGTCGTCTTTTACCAGATTACCGACCCCAAGCTGTTTACCTACGGCGTGGAAAATCCCATTGTTGCGATTGAAAATCTGACGGCGACCACCCTGCGTAATATCATCGGTGATATGGAGCTGGACCACACGCTTACCTCCCGTGACACCATCAACGCGCGCATTCGCTCCATTCTGGACGAGGCAACCGACCCCTGGGGCATCAAAATCAACCGCGTGGAGCTGAAGAATATCAAGCCGCCCGCCGAGATTCAGGATGCCATGGAGAAGCAGATGAAGGCAGAGCGCCAGCGCCGTGAGGCAATTCTGCGCGCCGAGGGCGAAAAGGCGAGCAACATTCTCGTGGCACAGGGTAAGAAGGAAAGCCAGATTCTTGCCGCAGAGGCAGATAAGCAGGCAGCCATTCTCCGCGCCGAGGCAGAAAGAGAAGCCCGCATCTGCGAGGCAGAGGGCGAGGCAGAGGCGCTGCTCAAAATCAACACCGCACAGGCAGAGGCAATCCGCCTGATTAACGAAGCAAACCCGGGCGAGGCATATCTGCTCATCCGCAAGCTGATGGCATTTGAAAAGGCGGCAGACGGGCAGTCCTCCAAGCTGATTATCCCCAGCGACCTGCAGGGGCTTGTCGGCGCGGTGGCAACCGTGGCAGAGTCGGTCAAAAAATAAAAAGAAGGGGCGCAGTTGCCCCAAAAAGCAAGGCGCAAGCACCAACGTGCTTGCGCCTTTTTGCGTTGTGAAATCCGTCTGCGACGGGGGGAGATATGCGCCTGCGGTGCGTGCAACACTCGCGTAGCGAGATATGCACCTGCGGCGCGTGATATGGACGGCAGAGCCGTCGTGCAACACTCGCAAAGCGAGATATGCACCTGTGGCGCGTGGGCATTATTTCACGACCCAAAGATGGGTATAGCCGTAAAAGGAAAGCAGGGGAAGCAGCGCCTCCGTCACGCGCTCACCCGATACGATGGGCGGCACGGCAGGGGGGCAGGTGAGCGTGGTCCCGGCAAGCACACGCCCCACGCATTTGTCAAGGGGGAGCCGTTCCTTTGGGGAAAGAAGCGCCTCGCGGACGCTCATAACGGGAGGGGGCGCGCAAGCGGCGGGCGGCATCGGGGCAGGGGCGGCGCGCCGCGGCAGCTCAAGAAGAAGGTCCACCACCTGTGTGAGCGCCGCCTGCTGCCACGGAGAAAACATCAGTACAACAAGCGTGGGGTCTGCCATCTCGGGAACAAAGCCCGCCTCCTCCAGGCGCGCGGCAAGCTCTGTGCCCGTGTAGCCCAGGGCGGCGGCATCCACCGTCAGCTTGAGCGGCTCCTCCCCGAGGAGGGGAATGCCGCGGTCGGACAGGCGCCGCCTTGCCTCTGCCATGCTTCCCTCAAACGCCTTGAGCGCACGAGGAAGCTCCTCCTCCAGACGCGGGTTGACACCGTCCAGGGAGGCAAGCAAGAGATACGAGGGGCTGGTGGAGGCAAAGAGCGCCAAGGCGTCCTCTACCAGGTCAAGAAATTCAGGCGGTGCCGCCTTGGAAAGATGCAGATACGCCGTCCCCGTCAGGCAGGGCAGGGTTTTGTGGGCAGAGTCGCACGCGAGGTCCGCCCCAAGAGAAATGGGGTGTCGGTCCCGCGCAAGAAAGCGCAGGTACGCCCCGTGTGCATTGTCCACCAGCAGCAAAACGCCGCGTGCGTGGCAAACGCGCGCCAGCGCGTCAATCGGCAGCAGGTTGCCCGTGTAGTCGGGGGAGGTGACGTAAACCGCCGTGGGCGGCTCCTCCATTGCGTCAAGGCAGGAGGCAAGCAGCTCCTCCGTGATAGGACAGGAGAGGGGGGTGCGGCAGGCGGGCGACAGCCAGGTGACGGCAATATCCAGCAGCCCGAGGGCGCTCACGAGGGTGCTGTGTGCGCCCCGTGCCGCAACAAGGTGCGGTCGCGTTCCTCTTGCCGTTGCATAGGCATGTACGAGCTTCAGCATGGCGCGGATGCAGAGGGAGGAGCCCTCGGTGGAGTACAGGGTTTTTGCCGTGCCGAACAGACGGGCGGCGTTTTCCTCGCTCTCGCGGATGATTCCCTGTGCGCGGTACAGCACGTCTGCCCCCGCAACCTCGGTCAGGTCGTACGCCTCCACGCCGAGGGGACCCTGCCCCTTGTGGCCCGGCATATGCAGTCGGGTGGCGTTTTTCTCCCTGTAAGCGGTGAGAAAATCACAGATGGGGGTGGTCATTGCTCCCCCTCCGCAAGCGTTTTTGCCGCCTCCAGCATAATGGCGCACTCCATGCGGCGGCGGAACAGGCGACAGCCCTTTTCGTAAATGCCGCGGACGGAGCCCGTTGCGTGGTAGGCGTTGGCGGCACAGCCGCCCGAGCAGTACAGCCGCGCCCAGCAGTCCCGACATTCGGGACGGGCGTAGACGTTACAGGCGGCAAACTCCGCCTGCCGCTCGGTGTTGGTGACGCCCTGCCAGATATCGCCCAGGCGGAAGCGCTCGTCACCCACGAATTGGTGGCAGGGATAGAGGTCGCCCCAGGGGGTGACCGCCATATATTCCGTGCCCGAGCCACAGCCCGAGATGCGCTTGTAAATGCAGGGACCCTCCTTGAGGTCAATCATGTAATGGTAGAAGGTGAAGGGGGTGCCCTTTTTGTGCTCCTCCAGCATGAGGGCGGCAAGCTCCTCGTACTGCTTCATCACAATCTCAAGATCCTCCTCGGTCAGGGCGGAGGGATCGTCGTCGGCACAGACGACGGGCTCCATGCTGAGCTCGCGGAAGCCGAGGCGGAGCATCTCGCGGATATCCTCGAGGAAATCGGGGTTTTCGTGGGTAAAGGTGCCGCGCATATAGTAATTCTTACCGCCGCGCGCCTCAACGAGCTTTTGGAATTTGGGAACGATGCGCTCCCAGCTGCCCCGTCCCGCGTAGTCCACGCGGTAGCGGTCGTGCACCTCGCGGCGCCCGTCCAGACTGAGCACGACGTTGCTCATCTCGCGGTTGGCAAAGTCAATCACGCGGTCGTCTATCAGCAGCCCGTTTGTGGTCAGGGTGAAGCGGAAATGCTTGCCGCACTCCTTCTCGCGCTCGCGGCACCAGGCAACCAGCTCCTCGAGCATATCCAGGTTCATCAGCGGCTCGCCGCCGAAGAAGTCCACCTCAAGGTTGTGCCGTGTTCCCGAGCTTTCAATCAGGAACTCCATGGCGCGCTTGGCAACGTCCAGCGACATGATGGCGCGCTCGCCGTGGTATTTTCCCTGGCTTGCGAAGCAGTAGGCACAGTTCAGGTTACAGGTGTGGGCAACGTGCAGGCAAAGCGCCTTGACGACGCCCGAGGTTTTTTGCTTGAGCGCACCTGCCTTGTCGGCAAAGGTGTCGGGGGTAAACAGACGGCCTGCGTCGCGCAGCTCCTCAATCTGAGCATAGCACTCCTCAAGCTCGCCTCGGTTGACATCCTCCAGATGCCCGTAGGTGGCAAGCATACGGTCAAGAAGCTCCTCGCGCGGAAGCTCCTCAAACAGCCCGATCATATCGTAGGCAACGGGGTCCACCACGTGAACGGAGCCGGAGCAAACGTCCAGCACGATGTACATGCCCCCGAGGGTATAGCGGTGTATCATAAGCACGTCCTTTCAAATCGTCAAAAGAGAGGGAGATTGCCGATAAAGAGCAAAGACGCCGCACGGTGGCGGCGTCTTGGAGGAAAGAAGGATTACTTCTTTTCCTTTTTCTTGCTCTCACATGCCTGGTTGGCAATGCCGCAGCTGGTCTTGCAGGCAGACTGACAGGAAGTCTGGCACTCGCCGCAACCGCCGTTCTTTGCGCTCTCGCAAAGATTTTTGGTATCCAGGGTCTGAATACGCTTCATAGGTAATTCCTCCCATATATGTATCTGTTTTTATCAATATACCACACTTCGCGCGCAAAGTCAAGGGGGACAAGGCGCGCGCCCGACAGAAAAGTCGCCTTTTTTAGCGTCTTAGCACCCGTCAGAGCAGGGTGGAAAGCAGCTCACCGTGCGATTTCGGGGAAAGATAGGCAGGCGGTACGTCAAAAACGGTTTTGCACCCGACGGCACCCTCGCACGCGAGGCGGTAGGTCGCCCGCGCATACGCCACCAACACGGAGGCGGTAAATTCGGGATTGGAGTCAAGAGACAGGGAATACTCAATCTTGTGGGAATGCTCGCCCGCCTTGCCCGTTTTGCCCGTGCGAATGACGACGCCGCCGTGGGGAATGCCGCTGTGGTCGCGGGCAAGCTCCTCTGCGGAAATGAAATGAACGGTGGTGTCGTAGTCGGCAAAATAGTGGGGCATTTCCTTGATTTCCCTTTCAATGCGGGATAGGTCCGCGCCCTCCTCGGCGACCACGAAGCATTCACGGGTGTGCTTTTCACGGGTGGAAAGAGAGGGCTGCTCTCCTGCGCGCACCGCCGCCAGCGCCTCGGGGCGCGGAACGGTATACTGACGGGCGTCCAGCACGCCCTCTATGCGGCGAATGGCGTCGGAGTGCCCCTGGCTGACGCCCTTGCCCCAGAAGGTGTAGTCCGCGCCGTCGGGGAGAATGGCGCCCGCAAGAAAGCGGTTGAGGGAAAACATTCCGGGGTCCCAGCCCACGGAAACGGTGGCAACCCTGCCGCCCTCGCGCGCACTTTCGTCCACCCGAGCAAAATGGGCGGGAATCTCGGCGTGGGTATCAAAGCTGTCCACCACGTTGAACAGGCGCGCAAGCGCGGGCGTCTGCTCGGGAAGGTCCTTTGCGGAGCCGCCGCAAAGAATCATGACGTCAATTTTGTCGCGCCACAGCGGAGCGTCCGCCGCCGCGACGGCGGGAACACCCTCCGTGGAGAGGGAAAGCGTGGCAGGGTCCCTGCGGGTAAAGACCGCCGCGAGGGTCATATCGGGATTCTGGCGCAGGGCGCTTTCAATGCCGCGGCCAAGGTTGCCGTAGCCGTAAATGCCGACGCGAATGCTCATAAGTATGCCTCCTTGGGGCAGGATGCCCCTGAATACGGCTATTATAGCACAACGCCACCTCGCGGGCAAGGGGGACGGGCAAAAAAACAAGGTTTTTCAGGGCGTAGCGCCGCTCTTTTTTCCCGCCTTATAGGCGGGAGTTGACGAAGGAAAGATTTTCCTGTATAATAAAAAACAGTATTGACAAAATGCGGCAGCCGTTACAACGTGCTATTTTTCGTCATTTTGGGGTCCGCCGCGGAGGATGATATGAAGAATAAAAAGAAAAGGAAAAAATGGCTTCGCTTCCGCCACCGCGTGGCACAGGCGCTGATTGCCTTTGCGCTGCGCCCCTATATCCGCCTGCGGTACGGGATACGGATTGAGCGGTTTCGCGGCAAGAAAAAGCGGCAATATCTGTGTCTTTCCAATCACCAGACTGCCTTTGACCAATTCTTCGTGGGGCTTGCCTTGCCCCGTCCCTTTTATTACGTGGCGTCTGACGACCTCTTTACAAACGGCTTCGTTTCCCGCCTGATCAAGTGGCTGGTGGAGCCCATTCCCTTTACCAAATCCACCTCCGACGCCAAGGCGGTCATGACCTGTATGCGCGTTGCAAGAGAGGGAGGGAGCATCGCCCTGTTTCCCGAGGGAAACCGCACCTACGACGGCACTCCCGTGTATATGAAGCCGGGCGTGGCAAAGCTCGTGCGGGCGCTCAAGCTGCCCGTGGCTCTCTTCCGCATTGAGGGCGGCTACGGCGCGCATCCGCGCTGGAGTGACGTGGTCCGTCGGGGCAAGATGCGTGCGTACGTTTGTCGCGTGCTGGAGCCCGAGGAATACGCCGCCATGACGGATGAGGAGCTGTACGAGGTGATTCGCACCGCCCTGTACGTGAGCGAGGGCTGTGATACGGGAGAATACCGTCACAAAAAGAATGCGGAGCACCTGGAGCGCGCTATGTACGTGTGCCCCACCTGTGGGCTTTCCCGCTTTGAAAGCCACGGGGAGACCATCTCCTGCCTGGGGTGCGGCGTGACGGTGCGCCATATGCCGAACAAGGAGCTGGTGGCAATAAACGGCACCTTCCCCTTCCGCTTCGTCAGCGAGTGGTACGCCTATCAGAACGACTTTATTCAGAACCTGGACCTCACCCAACACAAGGACGCCCCTCTTTACGAGGACACGGTGCGCTTCTCCCGCGTCATTCCCTGTAAGCGCCGCGAGGTGCTGGCGCGCGGCGCAACGCTGTCGCTGGAATGGGACAGGGTCAGCGTGCAAAAGGGTGCGTTTTCCATGGTGCTCCCCTATACCGAGGTGGTTGCCATGAGCGTGCTTGGCAAAAACAAGCTCAACATTTACACCCACGACCACACCTATCAGGTCAAGGGGGACAAGCGCTTCAACGCGCTGAAATATATGAATATCTATTACCACTTTGCGCATCAGCTGCACAAGTTCAGGGAGGAAGACGCCGATGGGGAATTTTTGGGATTATAACGTGTGGAGCACCGTCAGCGTGCTTGCGGTGCTGCTGCTCGGGCTGCTCGCGGCAAACGCGCTGAAGAAAAACATTCGGTTTTTGCGGGAATCGCTCGTTCCCACCTCGGTGCTTGCAGGCGTGCTGCTGCTCGTCATTTCCACGATTTACGAGGCAATTTCCGGCACCTCTCTGTTTGAAACGGGGCTGTTCGGGCAGAACGGCACCTTCCAGCTGGAGGTTGTGACCTACCACTGTCTGGCGCTTGGCTTCGTTGCCACCTCCTTCCGCCCCTCCACGCGCAAGTTTGACAAAAAGCGCGGCGCGGAAATCTTCAACACGGGCGTGACCACCGTGTCCACGTACTTAATTCAGGCCGTGCTGGGAATGGGCATCACCGTTCTTCTCGCGCTGTTCGTGAAGGACCTGTACCCCGCCTCCGGGCTGCTGCTTCCCTATGGCTACGGGCAGGGCTCGGGTCAGGCAATGAACTACGGCAGCATTTACGAAGCGGACGGCTTCGTGGGGGGCAAGAGCTTCGGTCTGACGATTGCGGCGCTCGGCTTTCTCTGCGCCAGCATCGGCGGCGTCATTCATCTGAACATTCTGAAAAAGCGCGGCGCCGTCAAGTTCATTCCCCTGGAGGATGAAAAGGCGGAAAGCCTGACGGGCGAGGACGTGCAGTCCCCCGACGAAATCCCCATGAACGGAAGCATTGACAAGCTGACCGTGCAGATGGCGTTCGTGTTCTGCACCTATTTTGCCTCCTACGGAGTGATTTATCTGCTCAGCTCCCTGCTGCCCGGCTTCCGCAGCGTTTTGTACGGCTTCAACTTCCTTGTCGGCGTGCTGATTGCGACGCTGATTTGCATCGTCTACCGCTTCCTCAAGCGAAAGGGCGTTGTCAAGAAGCAGTATCTCAACGGATTCCTGATGAACCGCATCAGCGGCTTCTTCTTTGATATTATGGTGACGGCGGGCATCGCCGCCATCCGCCTGGACGTTGTCAAGCGGTATTGGTGGATTGTGCTCCTGCTCGGCGTGCTGGGTGCCGTCATTACCTATTTCTACAACCGTCTTGTGGCAAAGACCCTCTTCAAGGAGTATCAGGAGGAGCAATTCCTTGCCATGTACGGAATGCTGACGGGCACCGCCAGCACGGGCATGATTCTGCTCCGCGAGCTTGACGGGGAGTACAAGACCCCCACCGCTGACAATCTGGTATACCAGAACCTGCCCGCCATCGTCTTTGGCTTCCCCCTGATGCTGCTGGCAACGCTGGCACCCAAGAAGCCCTCCCTCACGCTCCTGCTCCTGTTCCTCTTTATGGTGGTCATGAATATCATTTTGTTCCGCCGCCAGATTTTCTGCCGCAGAAAAGACAAGAGCACAGAGAACACGGATCGCGAATAATCGGCAGGGGCGCCGCGCAAGGTGGCGCCCCGTTTTTTATCCGTTGCAATAAAATTTACGCGCGCCCTTGACAAGCGGGCGGCGGAGGGCTATAATAAAGCATCATAAACCGTTGATGCGGAGATAAAGCCAAGTAAGACTGCACAGAGAGCCCGCGGCGCTGGGATGCGGGTGAGAAACTGCCTGGCAAATGGACCGCGGAGGGTGCAGTCAAAGGCGGGAGCCGAGTATTCTGCAACGCGAGGAGGCGCGCGTCAGCCGTCTCGGGATATATCGGTATCCCATAAGGGCACGGGACCTCCCGTGAAGCAAGGTGGCACCGCGGATAAGCTTTTATTCGTCCTTGACAGAACGAGCGCACGTCTTCTGTCACGGGCGATATTTTTGTAAGGAGCGGGCATATGGCAAGGCAAAAACGATGGCGTGGGTGATACGCATCTCTCAAGCTGCAAAAAGGTCCTATCATAACGAATAACAAAAGGAGAAATCCCATGAAGCTGAACAACGTAGATTTTGAAACCTATTTCAAGCAATATCCCGATAAAAACGGCTATTTCGGTAAGTACGGCGGCGCGTATATTGCGCCCGAGCTGCAGGAGGCGATGCGCGAGATTACGGACGCGTATTTCACCATCTGCAAGTCCAGCAAGTTTATTGCGGAGTTGCGCCGCATCCGCCGCGATTTTCAGGGCCGCCCCACCCCCATTTCCCACCTGGAGCGCCTGTCGGGCGCCCTCGGAAACGGCGTGCAGCTGTACGCCAAGCGCGAGGACCTCAACCACACGGGCGCGCACAAGCTCAATCATTGCATGGGTGAGGTGCTGCTTGCCAAGTACATGGGCAAGAAAAAGGTGATTGCGGAAACGGGCGCAGGACAGCACGGCGTTGCCCTTGCCACCGCCGCCGCCTATTTCGGGCTGGAGTGCGACATTTACATGGGCGCCGTAGACATTAAGAAGCAGGCACCCAACGTGGCGCGCATGAAAATACTCGGCGCCAACGTCGTTGAGGTAACGGAGGGGCTGCAAACCCTGAAGGAGGCGGTGGACGCCGCCTTCGCCGCCTACTCCAGAGAATACAAGGACGCCATTTACTGCATCGGCTCCGTCGTCGGTCCGCACCCCTTTCCCATGATGGTGCGCGA
>JAFQJX010000036.1 GCA_017397205.1 Clostridia bacterium
AAACGGACCGTTGCGCCCCACAGGTGCATCACGATTCCCTGCGGCAGCGTCATGGACAACCTCTTGTCCTCTCTCCGTATCAGCGCAAGCGCCTCCTCCGTCTGCTCCTGCGTCAGAGCATCGGGGGACCGCCTGACCTCCTCGTAAAGGAGGCGAATGGCGCGCGTTGCAACGGCGTCGGGTGCCTCCCCGATGGCAGAGCGCAGATTTCCCTGCGTTGCCTCTGCAAGGAGGGCGCGTGCGCAAGATACAAGATATTCCTCGTCGCGGCGCACTCTCTCCACCATTGAGGATATGTGCAGGGTAGCACCGCCATGCACCTGCTCCATACGGGGCAGAATTTCGGCGCGGATATAGTTTCTTGTCACGCCGAGGTCAAGATTGGTGCTGTCAAGCACGTAGGAAAGTCCCGTGTCCCGTGCATAGGTGCGGATTTCGGCGGCGGTGGCGGCAAGCAGAGGTCGGATATACCGCCCGCGAACGGGTGGAATTCCTGCCAGCCCTGCAAGTCCCGTGCCGCGTGCCATGCGAAAAAGGACCGTTTCTGCATTATCGTCTGCGTTGTGGGCGGTGGCAAGATATGCCTCGGGGTGTTCCTCAAGATAGGCGTCAAAAATCGCATACCGTAGCATCCGTGCCCCTGTCTCCTGGCTCAACCCTGCCTCCAGGCAAAAGGCGGGCACGTCACAGGTCTTTACGGCGAGGGGAACGCCCAGCCCGTCACAAAGCCGACGGCAGAACGCCT
This sequence comes from Clostridia bacterium, assembly GCA_017397205.1. Lineage (GTDB taxonomy): Bacteria > Bacillota > Clostridia > Oscillospirales > CAG-272 > UBA1740. Next base: position 746 of record JAFQJX010000036.1, read on the forward strand.
CATCCCTGTCTGCCTCCTCGCCGCGGATGCGGTGATTGACGTGGATACAGGAAAGTGTGAGACCCAGGCGCTCACTGAGAGCAGCAAGAACCGAGAGCAGCACGGCTGAGTCCGCGCCACCCGACAGAGCAACTGTGATCTGCCTGCCCGTCAGGCGGTGAAGCCGAAGAAATTCCTCCGCACAGGAAAGCGGGGTGACGTCAGTGCGGCTCATTTCCGTCTTGCGTGCGGTCAAGGGTGCAGAACTTGGTATATTTGGCAATCCAGCCAACCTCCACGGTACCGACGGAGCCGTGGCGGTTTTTGGCAATAATGATTTCCGCCGTATTTTCCCTCGAGGGATTGACCTGGTCCTTGTTATCTCCCTCGCGCCTGTAATACTCGTCGCGGTAGATAAAGAGGACCATATCTGCATCCTGCTCAATAGAGCCAGATTCGCGCAGGTCACTCAGCTGAGGACGCTTGTCCTGTCTTCCCTCGGTGCCACGGGAAAGCTGTGCACAGCAAAGAACGGGAACGCCCAGCTCCTTTGCCATGATTTTTAAGCTTCGGGTGATTTCGCTGACCTCCTGCACGCGGTTTTCCGTGTGCTTGCTGGATTGCATCAGACCGAGATAGTCGACGACAACAAGCCCCAGGCGGTCACCCACGCGGCGCAGCTTGCCCTTCATCTGAACGGTGTTGATGCTGGAGGTATCGTCAATCAGAATATCCATTTTAGCAAGCTCGCCGACAACCTCAGCCATCTGCGCCCATTCAGCGCCGGAAATCTCGCCCGTGCGGAGCTTTTCGCTGTCAATCATCGCCTCACTTGCCAGCATACGGGTCACAAGCTGCTCCGCCGACATTTCAAGGGAGAAAATGCAGACGGTTTTTCCGCTCGTCTTTGCTACGTTCGTCGCAACGTTGAGCGCAAAGGAGGTTTTACCCATACCGGGGCGTGCACCCACGAGAATGAAATCTCCCTTCCCCATCTCAACAAGGACGCGGTCCAGGGTGGAGAAGCCGGTTTGAACGGGCTTTTTCGCTTCGCCAAGACTCTTTTCCGCAAAGCCCTGATATACCTCGGAAAGCACGGAGCCGATATCGCGGAATTCTCGGTTGTCGCGGTTTTGCGCGATTTCAAAGAAGCGCTGCTCTGCGCTGTCCACAATCGTCGCAACGTCGCCCTCCTCGGAATACGCCATATCCGAAACCTCTTCACAGGCAACAATCAGGCGGCGCAGGAGGGACTTTTCACGCACGATACGGGCGTAGTCACCGGCGTTGGTGACGGAGGGCACCATCGTGACAAGCTGCATCAGGTATTGCGTCCCCGTGCCCTCGTCGCGCTTTCCCTCCTCCACAAGTCGGTTGACAACCGTGACGGCATCAATCGTCTTGCTGTCCGCATACATACGGGTCAGAATATCGTAAATGAGGCGGTGCTCATCCATGTAAAAATCATCTGCCGTCAGGATTGCTCCCACGGTGCCGAAGCAGCCCTCAGGGTTTCTGAGAAGCGCACCCAGCACACATTGCTCTGCCTCCATGGAAAAGGGCAGACGGCGGCTCGTAAGCTCGTTTGCCATTACTGCGTTACCGTCACGCGGCAGGTGCCGCTGATGTCCTCAAAAATTTTCACGGGAACAAGGAAGGTACCGTACGCCTTGATAGGAGCGTCCAGAAGAATACGGCGCTTATCCACGGTAATTCCCAGCTGCTTTTCAAGCGCCACGGCAATATCCTTGGAGGTAATAGCGCCGTACAGGCGCCCGTCCTTGCCCGATTCTGCATGAAGCGTGACCTCGGCGGCGTTCAGGCGGTCAGCCGTTGCACGCGCCGCCTTGCGCTCCTCCTCAAGCTTGTATTGCTTTGCCTCTGCCTTGCCGCGCAGGTCGTTTTGCGCCCTGGAATCGGCAGGAATTGCCTTTTTCTGGGGAAACAGGAAATTACGGGCGTACCCGTCGGAAACCTCAATAATCTGGTCCTTCTTGCCCTGCCCCTTTACGTCTTGGGTCAAAATTACTTTCATTGGAACCTCACTTGTTGTTTTTCTTATATTTGTCAATGCTTGCCTTCAGGCGGTCAAGCACCTCTCGGATATCCGTGCTATCCACCTGTGCGCCTGCCGCGTCAAAGTGGCCGCCGCCGTTCAGGTCCTCGAGAATGAGCTGCACGTTGATCTGTCCGTGGGAGCGCCCCGAAATGCAAACGGTATTTCTGATGCGGACGAGGGCAAAGGATGCCTCCACCCCCTTGATGGTCAGCATCTTGTCCGCTACCTTGGAGGCAAGGACACGATAGCTGCTGTCCGTATCGGTGTCGCACGAGGCAATCGCGATATTTTCATCGTAAATCACCACGCTTGAGAGCAGGCGGGACTCCTTGGCAATATCCTCAACGTCCGTGCGGAACATATCGTTGGATGCCGTGGTGCTGGCGCCCTGACCGCGCAGATACTGAGCCACCGCAAAGGTACGGGTGCCCGTATTACGGGAGAATTGCTTGGTATCCAAAAGGATTCCCGCAAGCAGAAGCTCTGCCTCCTCTGCCGTCATTTGCAGCATATTGATGCCGTATTCCAGAAGCTCGGAAACAAGCTCGGAGGCGGAGGATGCCGTCGGCTCAATATAGTTGACCTTGACGGTATCGGGCAGCTCCTCCTTCTTGATATGGTGATCCACCACGACGATGGTCTTTGCGCGCTTGGCAACCTCGGGTGCCTCAGCGATGCTGAAATTGTTGACGTCCACCACAATCAGGAGGGTATCGTTTTTCAGCTTATCCATCGCCTCCTTGACGCCGATAAAGCAATCCCGCAGGTGCGGAATACGCCCCGCCACCTCAAAGCAGGGGGCAAGGTTTTTGTCATATTTGTCGGTGACGATATGGAAATCCACGCCGTTGACGAAGCAGAGGCGTGCCATACCGACACACGCCGCAAAGGCGTCAAAGTCCGCATTCTTGTGACCCATAATCAGCACGTTCCCTGCACGGCTGATCAGCGACACGATCTGAGAGGACATCACACGTGCCTGTACGTTGGAGCGCTTGTAAACCGCCTTGGTCTTTCCGCCAAAGAAGTTAATGCCGTCCTCCTTCTTGTAGACCACCTGGTCACCGCCGCGCTGCAGGGCAAGGTCCAGGGCGGACTGTGCACTTCTCTCTCGGTCAAGCAGGGTGCCGGGCATATTGGACACGCCCATAGAAACCGTAACGGAAACGCCGTCCCCAACGCGGGTGGTGCGGATGGTATCCAGAATGGAGAAGCGGTTTTCAATGCACTCCTCCAGCTTTTGGGTGTCAATGAACACGATATATTTATCGTTGTCATAGGACTTAATCACGCCGTTCATGGAGCTGACCCAGCGTCTGATTTTATCGTCCACCTCACTGAGCGCGTCGCGGAAGCGCTCGTTGACGTACTGCATCAGGTCGTCTATGCTGTCAACCACGATATAGATGACGGCGGTGCGCTCGTCGTGATACTGCTCGGTAATACGCAGCAGCTCCGTGCAGTCGCGCAGCAGAATGAAGTTATAGCGATTTCCCTCAGACTCCGTGGCAATCTGCTGAGGCAAAAAGACGTGCCCTGCCATTTTCAGATATTGGCTATCCCCACCGAGAGGAATGCGGTCCCCCTGACGGATGCTCTCCGTTCTGGAATCTGCCGCCTCCATATCCTGCTGAATGATCTGCTTCATTGCATCGTTCATCCAATAGAGAACGTTCTTTTCGTCAACGGCAATAATGGGGGTTTCCATATGCATCATAATCTGCCCGACGGCGCTGTCAAGAAGGCGCGTCAGCGAGAAGTCAAGGACCGCCTTGTTGCGCGCCTTGTGCACCTGCCACCAGATGAGAAGCGAAATGGCATAGAACACAAGCCCCGTGGGCAATATCCACCACAGGGAAAGATTTGGCTCGACGAAGAAATTGACGGCACCGAACACAACCGTCGGCAAAAGCACCGCAAGAAAGCCCAGAACGATACAGGCAAGCAGGTCCTTTTTTGTGGCAATTCTGTGAAGAGCCGCTGTTCTTTTATCAGTCTGTTTCATAGTTTGATGCCCGATTGGGCGTAACCTCCCGTCACGCACCTGCGTGCGTAAATATTCTAACGGTCAGTATAGTATATCATAAAAAACATACTTTGTAAAGTTCTGCTCCTATAAAATTTCTCAAGTGAGCAAAAAGCGCAAATATCTTGCATTGCCGCCCGACTTCGTGTAAAATAATGGTATCAAACGGAAAGGAAAAGACCATGAAGGGTGTAAAATGCCTAACGGACAGCGTTACCTCGCTCAGCGGCGTGGGTGCAGTGCGCGCCGCCGCGCTTGAAAAGCTGGGAATCCGTACCCTGCGCGACCTGCTCTATGCCTTCCCCCGCGGCTATGAAAACAGGGCGAATATCCGCACCCTTGCACAGGGGGCAGACGGTGCCAAAAGCGCGTTTCTTCTCACGGTCGGCACCGCCCCGCGCACCGTCCGTCTGCGCGGACGTCTGACCCTGACGAAATTCCGCGCCTTTGACGAAACGGGCACGGTTGAGGTGGTCTTTTATAACCAGGACTACGTACGGCAGATTTTTACGGTGGGAGACACCTGGCGCTTCTGGGGCACGCTCAATCATTCCAAAACCTGGACACTCTCCTCGCCCGCTTATGAAAAGCTGGAGCTTGGAAAAACTCTGCCCGATTATATCTCCCTATATTCCTTAAATTCAGGCATTACACGCAAGGTTATGGAGGGGCTCGTTGACAGCGCTCTCTCCATGGATATCCAGGACTTTCTGCCTGAGGAAATCCGCCTGCGGCAGGGGCTTCCAACCCTCTCCTACGCCCTCAGGCAGGTGCATCATCCCGAGAGCAAGGAGCAGCTTGAAAAGGCGCTTCGCCGCCTTGTATTTGACGAGCTGTATTGCCTATCGGTCGGAATTGCCGCAAGCAGGGCGCAAAAGAGCACACCGACCACGCACGCGGTCCCAACGCCCGACCTTACCCCCCTGCTTTCCCTGCTTCCCTATGAGCTGACGGGCGCACAAAAGCGCTCCATTCAAGAGATTTTTTCGGATATGGCAGGCAAAACGGGTGCCGACGGCGTGCCGGCAATGCGCCGCATCCTGATCGGCGACGTTGGCAGTGGTAAAACAGTCTGTGCGATGGCGGCGCTCTATGCCGCCGCAAAAGCGGGTGGACAGGCGGCGATTATGGCGCCGACGGAAATCCTCGCCACTCAGCATTACAGTGAGATTGCACCCCTCTTTTCCCGCCTTGGAATTGAGGTTGCCTGCCTGACGGGCAGCACCTCCCAAAAGGAAAAGAACAGGATTTACGCGCGCCTCTCCGACCCGCAGAATCCGCTTCCCGTTATTATCGGAACGCACGCTCTGCTTGGAGATAAAGTCCATTTTTCTAAACTGCTAGGGACAATTAAACTCATTACAACAATTAATATAAAAGCTAATATAATTAAAGGAATACCTGTAAAATCAAATAATTCTAACAAATACATAATTTTACTTATAAACACTGTACCAATATTAGT
>JAFQJX010000004.1 GCA_017397205.1 Clostridia bacterium
AGGATTTGAAATGTTGAAGCAAGCGTTTTTTGGCGGCGTTGCCGCAGGGGTCGCCGTTGGAATTGGCGGCGCCGTATTTATGGCGTGTGACAACCGCTACGTGGGTGCGGTGCTGTTTTCCGTTGCGCTCCTGAGCATCTGTTATCTGGGTATGTACCTGTTTACGGGCAAGGTCGGGTATCTGGGCGAGGAGTTTACCTGCGACAAGCTGAAATGCCTTGGCATCGGTCTGCTCGGCAATTATCTCGGCGCCACCTGGTGCGGTCTGCTCGTTTCCCTCGTGCGGCCTGCCCTGACTCTGAAGGCGCTCGCCTCCTGTGCCGTCAAGCTGGAGTATCACCCCCTCGTGGCGCTTGGGCTTGGCTTCTTCTGCGGGATTCTGATGTACATAGCGGTCAAGGTGTATGCCGAAAAGAGCACACCTATCGCCATTCTGTTCTGCATTCCCACCTTTATTCTTGCGGGCTTTGAGCACTCCATTGCCGATATGTTCTATCTGGCGCTGGCGCGCACCTTCTCCCTGCGCTCCTTCCTCTTCCTCCTGATGGTTGTGGTGGGCAACGCGCTGGGCGGCGTCACGCTGCCCCTGCTCCGCCGCCTGGGCGAGGAGCGGAAGCCCCGCGAGGAGGACGGTCCCCGTGCAGAGGAAGCACCCCTGCCCGAATATTTCTTCGAGGAAAACGGAGGAGATGCCTGAAAACGCGGCACCTCCCTGACACCAAAGCGTTTTAGGAGAAACCTATGAGTATTCATACGATTGTTCTTGCCGTGATGGGCGGAATCGCCGCCGTCGTGCTGCTGTTTGGCTTGATCCGCGGTCTGCGCCGCGGCTTTGCGCGCTCGCTTGCCCGTCTTGTGACGCTTGTGATTGCCGCGGCCGCCTCCTTTATTCTGACCGTTGTCGGCATTCAGAAGACGGAGCCGCTGATTGAGGGGACCATCAAGCCGTACCTTTTGGAGCGTGCGGCGGCGGTTGCGGATATTTTTTCCGCCTCCCCCTCCATGCTTCACTACGTGGTGGAGGTGGTGTGCTTCCTTGCGGCGCCTATTATTTTCCTCCTGATTTTTTGCGTGATGCGCTTCGTGACGTGGATTCTGTATCTGATTGTCGCGGCATTTCTGCCCAAAAAGAAGCGGACCACCCGAAACGGCAAGGAAAAGCGCTACGTCAGCGGCGTCTCCCGTCTTACGGGAATGGCGGTTTCTTCCGTCAGCGCCGTGTTGATCATCATTGCGCTTCTGATGCCCTTTGCAGGGTATCTTACCTACGGCTCACACCTGTATTCCACCCTGGAAACCAGCCAGCTGGTCGCCGAGGGGACCCTTCCCCCCGAGGTGGAGGGAGAGCTTGCGTCCCTGCCCGACAATCCTGCCGTGAAGCTCGTCAACCTGCTTGGTGGCGCCTATCTCTTTGATGCGCTCGTCACCATGGAGGACGGAGAGAGCCACGCGACGGAGGAGATTGATACGCTGCTCAGCGTGGTGCCGCACGCGCTGTCCCTTGCCGAGATTGATTGGGCGGCTGTATTTGAGGGCGAGGGAGGCATGGACCTCTCTGCCATTGACGAGGGCATTCTGCCCGCCGTCGGGCACTCCCCCCTGCTCTGTCAGATTCTTGCAGAGCTGATGTCCACCGCCGCCACCAAGTGGCACAACGGCGAGACCTTCCTTGGCATCAGCGTCAAGGACCAGCTCCCCGAAACCTATATGAACGCCCTGGATGCAGTCCTGGTACACCTGTCACAGGCGAGCCGCGACAGCGTCGTTGGAGATATGCAGGCGCTCTCCACCACCCTGCAGTTGGTCAGCGAAACCTTCGCCTACATGATGCGCGTGGACGATATTATCAACTACACGCACGCGGACCTTGAAAATCACATGGACGAAATTCTCGCCACCGTCACGCCCGAAACGGCCGCCTTCTTTGCCTCCGCCATCAGCATTGACTTCGTTGGCGTTGCCAACCTGGAGGACGACAGCACCCGCACCGTGCAGAGGATGATGACGGGCGCGCTTGAGGATATCGCCGAGATGGACGAGGAGGAGCGCACCGCCGAGGCAGAGGCAATTAACAACCTCGTGACCTACTCCTCGGGCGTGCGGCAGAACGGAGAAAGCGCCGTTGACGCCACGCAGATTGTGGACACCCTTTTGTCCTCCAGCGCCGTCATGGGCGCCATTGAAGAAATGGCAACCCCCGACCCCGAAACGGGCGAAACGGAGACGGTCACCATTACCGCAGAGCAGCGCCTGGCACTTACTGCGGCGCTTGCAGAGCGCGCCCTCACCGCAACCCCCGAGGAGCTGGCGCAGCTGGCAAGCATTGACGCCCTGTTCGTTGCCGGTTGAGCCGGACGTCGGACAAAAGCGATGCGGCATAGCCGCACACGAGACGGCGCGCCACGCGCCATGCAAGCCGCATACAAAAAGGAACAGGCGACGCCTGTTCCTTTTCGTTTCTTTTGTGCTTTTGAAAGAGCCCCTTTGACGTTGCAAGGGGAGATTTCTCGGCTCCGCGCCGTTATTCGGCGGGGCTGAACATTTCCTTGCCGACTCCGCAGAGAGGGCAGGTGAAGTCCTCGGGCAGGTCCTCAAAGGGGGTGCCGGGGGCAATATCACCCTCGGGATAGCCAACGGCGGGGTCGTACTCCCACCCACAGGCGTCGCATACGTATTTTTCCATGTGTTCGGTCTCCTTATCTGATAGTTTTTTTGCTTATAAAATTACAGGTCATTCAGCCCCGCGACCGCGCGGACGCGGCGGAAGCGCTCCACCTCCTCGGCGGGCATCTCGCGGATATACTCCATATCCCGACGCATATGTGCGCGGCGGGAGGGGGAGAGGGCGGAGAACAGGCGCACCACCCACATCACGGGAAGCAGGAGGGGGCACCTGACAAGGCAGCGATAGGTCCCCTGCATGACGCGGAGGGGCGGGAACATACGGCGCAGGAAAAACTGCTTTTTCCCCGCGGAGCCGCCGTGCTCGGTTGCCAGGAGGGCGGCGCGCATTTCAGGCGTGCCAAAGGCACCGCTGTCCATAACATAGTCTCCCAAAAGATGCAGGTCTTCATTCATTTCACCGCCCAAAAACCAGCCGCGCGCCAGCCGCTCCATTGCGAGGGTGAAGTCAAGAATGCCAAGCGAGGCAAGTGCCTCCTCCACCTGCTTGCGGTCAAGCGTTGGCTTTTGCGTCAGATAGACGGCGATATCCAGCACCGCACGGACACCGACACCGCCGCTCAGGGCAAAGTGCTTATGCGTGTGGTGCATCATGTAAACGTAATAGTCCTCGTCGGAAAAGGCGTGCAAAATGCCGTCCTCGGTGACGAGGCGGTGCCATACGTCCCCGAAATACGCGGCGGCGCGCGGCGCGGAGGAGGTCAGGTAGTGATGCGCCTCCACCAGCACCCGTCCGCGCAGATATTCCACGTCGTGCGCGCTGGTGCCCACCTTGGTATAGCCGAGGGAAAGCAGCAGCTCCTCTACCTCCCTTTCGCGGCCTCTGTCATAAAAGAAATCCACGTCCGTGGACTGCCTCAGGTCCGGCGAGGGGTACAGGGCGCGCATCGTCTGCCCCTTGAGAGGCAGGTGACGGATGCCGCGCTCGGTGAGGGCGGCAAAGAGCTCCTCCCTTGCCGCCTCCTGCTCCAGACGGAGGGCAACGGCAGCGAGATAGTCCTTTTCAAGCATCGCCCGTCCCTTGGGCGCAATCTCGCGCTCGCGCGCGACGTGCCACAGGGCTCCCGGGGTATTGTGGCGCTGAGAGAGGGGGTAAATCTCCCTCCACGGGGGGCGCGCCTCCAAGGAGGAGCCGAAAACGGCGCACCTGAGCAGGTCAATATAGGACTGATAGTCTGTGTGCGTCATGCCTTCTCCCCCAAATGAATTTGCCAAGCGGCATCTATGACAATTATACTATATCCGTTTTCCGTTGTCAATGGTCCCGCGCCCGCGCCCACTGTCGCACCCGCGCACCTTTTGTCGCGCCTGCGCCCTTTGTCGCACCCGCCCGTGTCACGCGTGTTTTCTTTCGGTTTTGCTGCGCGTGCGCGGTTTTTGTCGCGCCCGCACCCCCTGTCGCACCCGCGCGCCCTTTGTCGCGCCTGCCCGTGTCACGCGTGTTTTCTTTCGGTTTTGCTGTGCGTGCGCGGCTTTTGTCAAAAACTTTTTGCATTTTCCGCCGTCATTTCATTTACAACGGGCAGGAAATATGATAAAATAATCTTAACAAAGGAGGTGTACCCATGAATTGGTTTTGGTTTGTATTTGCAATTCTGCTCCTGGTGGTTGAGGGGCTGACTGCGCAGCTGGTATGCATCTGGTTTTCCCTTTCCGGCTTCGCGGTGGCGGTCACCGTCTCCCTCTTTC
>JAFQJX010000037.1 GCA_017397205.1 Clostridia bacterium
ATAAGTTTTTTCAAGGTTTTTTGCGAAATGTATTGCATTTCATATCTATATTTGATATAATCCAATTTGCAACACAAAAGTGGTAATTTTGCCGGAGGGACACTCCGTTAAAATCGCCGCTTTTTGCATTATTATGAAATCCATACTTTTGTGATAAGGACGGACGCAAATGAGCAGACTCATTGAGTTAAAAGGTATCACGAAGGGCTATGACGGAGAGACGGTACTGAACGGCATTGACCTCTATATCCGTGACAAGGAATTCGTCACCCTTCTCGGCCCCTCGGGCTGTGGAAAAACCACCACCCTGCGCCTCATCGGCGGCTTTGAAAGCCCCGACGAGGGAACCATTCTTTTTGACGGACAGGATATTACCGACCTGCCCCCCCACAAAAGACAGGTCAATACCATTTTCCAGCGGTATGCCCTGTTCCCCCACCTCAACGTATATGAAAATATTGCATTTGCCCTGCGTATGAAGCGCGTTCCCGTTGAAGGCGAGGACGGCGAAGCGGAGGGCAAGGTCCGTACGCGCAAGCTGACCCGCGAGGAAATTGACGAGCGCGTACAGCGCATGCTCGCCCTCGTTTCCCTCAAGGGCTTTGAGAAGCGCAACGTAACCTCCCTCTCGGGCGGTCAGCAGCAGCGCGTTGCCATTGCGCGCTCCCTGATTAACGAGCCCCGCGTGCTTCTGCTTGACGAGCCGCTTGCCGCCCTGGACCTCAAGCTCCGCAAGGATATGCAGAAGGAGCTGAAGGATATTCAGAAGGCGACCAATATTACCTTTATCTACGTGACCCACGACCAGGAGGAGGCGCTCTCCATGTCCGACACCGTGGTCGTCATGCAGAATGGCATCATTCAGCAGATTGGCACCCCCACGGATATTTACAACGAGCCAAAGAACGCCTTCGTTGCGGACTTTATCGGTGAGTCCAATATCGTGGACGGCTTTATGCCCTGCGACTATACCGTCAAGCTCAACGGGCTGACCTTCCCTTGCGTGGACGGTGGCTTTGCTCCCGGGGAGCCCGTGGACGTGGTCATTCGCCCCGAGGATATTGATATCGTGACCCCTGACAAGAGCCGTCTGCGCGGTACCATCACCGCCTGCACGTTCAAGGGCGTGCACTACGAGTATATCGTGGACGTGAGCGGCTTCAAATGGATGATTCAGAGCACCGACTTCGTTGAGACGGGCTCCGTCATCGGTCTTTCCATTGACCCCGACGCCTTCCATATCATGCACAAATCCGAGTTCTCGGGTATGTTCGGGGACTACTCCACCTTTTCCGATGAAATGGACGAGCTGTCCAACCCCATCCCCGAGGACGGGGAGGACGAGGAGGACGGCGACGGCGAATGAAAAAGAAAGGTACGCTCGGAGCGCTGGCAGCGTCGCCCCATATCGTATGGAGCGCGCTGTTCATTGTCGTTCCTCTGATTTTCGTTGCCTATTACGCCTTGACGGATGAAGCAGGGCACTTTTCCCTCTCCAATCTTGGCTCCGTGCTGATAAACGGCACCTACATGGCAACCCTGGGTCGCTCTCTCGTCTACGCCCTCGTGGCAACGGCGGTCTGCCTCCTGGTGGCATACCCGCTTGCGTATGCCCTTTCCCGCATGAGAGTGCGCCTGCAATCCCTGTTCGTGATGCTGGTGATGCTCCCCATGTGGACCAACTTCTTAATCCGCACCTATACCCTGTCTCAGATTCTGGAAAAGAACGGCATTATCAATTCCATTCTCGGCTTTTTCGGGCTGGATGCCATCACCTTCCTGGGAACGCCCGCGGCGGTGGTCTTCGGTATGGTCTACAACTACCTGCCCTATATGGTCCTTCCCATCTATTCCGTGCTCGTCAAGCTGGATACGCGGCTGATTGAGGCGGCAAACGACCTCGGCTGCAACTCTTTCCAGACGCTCACCCGCGTGGTGCTGCCCCTCTCCGTTTCGGGCATTGTCAGCGGCGTGACCATGGTGTTCGTGCCCTCGGTTTCCACCTTCTATATTTCTCAGGCAATGAGCAACCGCACCATTACCCTGTTCGGTGACGTCATTGAGTATCAGTTCAAGGGCGTCAGCAACTATCACGTCGGCGCGGTGCTGTCTGCCATTCTGATGGTGCTGGTGCTCATCAGCATGTGGGTGATGAACCGCTTCGGTGACGAGAGCGAGGGGGTGATTGCATGAAAACACTCTCCCGTATTTATACCGTCCTGATTTTTACCATTCTCTACGCACCCATTGCGGTGATGCTTCTGTACTCCTTCAACTCGGGCAAGAGCCCCGCCGTTTTCCAGGGCTTCTCCCTGAAATGGTACGGGGAGCTGTTCACCTCAAAGGATACGCTTGCCGCCCTGGGCAACACCCTGCTTCTGGCGGTGTGTGCCGCCGCGATTGCGACGGTCATCGGTACGCTCGCGGCATACGGTATGTACCGTATGAAGAACAAGTACCTCAAGCGCACCCTGAACACCGTGACCAACGTCCCCATGATGAACCCCGATATCGTGACGAGTATTTCCATGATGATGATGTTCGTCTTCGTCGGGGGGCTGTTCCACTTCTCGAGCAACCTGAATTTCGGCACCATTCTGATTGCCCACGTCACCTTCTGCCTGCCCTACGTCATTTTGTCCGTCCTGCCGAAGTTCCGCCAGATGGACCCCCACCTGACCGAGGCGGCAACGGACCTCGGCTGTACCCCCGTCCGTGCCTTTTTCAAGGTACAGCTTCCCTCCGTGATGCCCGGTATTTTCACGGGGGCGCTGATGTCCTTTACCCTCTCCCTTGACGACTTCGTCATCTCCTATTTCACGACGGGCAGCTCCTTCCAGACTCTGCCTATCCTGATTTACTCCATGACCAAGCGGCGCGTCACCCCCGATATGTACGCGCTGTCGTCGCTCATGTTCCTTGCCGTCCTTGCCCTGTTGCTGCTCAACAATCACGTACAGGCAAGGCAGGAAAAGCAGGCACAGGCGGCTGTCCGCACCCACAAGGGGGCGCCGCGGCGCGTGCTTGCCGCCGTGTTGGCGCTTTCCCTGGTGTTCTTGTTCTGCCTGACCTCCATTCAGTCGCTTGGCGACAAGTGGCGCTACGAGGTGGAGTTCGTGGAAACCGAATACACAGGCACCACGCTGAACGTCTGCAACTGGGGTGAGTATATTGCCGACGGCAGCGAGGAGTACCAGGATATCATTGACCTGTTTGAGCGCAAGTACGGCATTACCGTCATCTACTCCAACTACACCTCCAACGAGGAGCTGTACGCCATGCTGAAGCAGGGCGGTAACTCCTACGATATCGTCATTCCCTCCGACTATATGATTGGCAAGCTGGTGGAGGAGGAGTTGCTTGAAAAAATCAACGTAGAGGAGCTTGACAACTACCACTACATTGACGGCAAGTACAAAGACCTGTTCTACGACCCGCAAAACGAATATTCCGTGCCCTACGCCGTCGGCATGCTGGGCGTCATCTACAACACCGCCATGGTGGACGAGGCGGACGTCGCCTCCCACAGCTGGGACCTCATGTGGAACCCCAGATACGCAGGGGAAATCCTCAACTTTGACAACCCGCGCGACGCCTTCGGCATTGCACAAATCCGCGCAGGGCTTGACGTCAACTCCCTTGACAGAAGCGAGTGGCTTGCGGCGCGCGATGCGCTCCTGGAGCAGGCACCGCTGGTCTACCGCTACGTCATGGACGAGGTCTTTCAGACTATGGAGGGCGCAAACGCCGCCGTTGCCGCCTATTACGCAGGCGACTGCATTTCCATGATGGGTGAAAACGAGGACCTTGCCTTCTACTATCCCGAGGAGGGCACCAACGTCTTCGTGGACGCCATGTGCGTTCCCAAGGGGGCAAAGAACATTGGCGCCGCCATGCTCTTTATGGACTTTATGATGGAGCCCGATATTGCGGCGCTCAACGCCAACTATATCTGCTACGCCTCCCCCAACACCGCCGTCCCCACAAACGAGTACTACGATTACCCCGAGGGGACGCCCGAGTACGATATTCTCTACAACACTCCCGCCTCCTACCAAAGCGACCCCACCAAGACGCAGTACTATCACACCATGCCAAGCGATATAGTGCAGTTTTACAGCGACCTGTTCATTGCGGTCAAGGCGTCGGGCGGTCCCAAGGGCTGATGCGGCTCCAAACGAAAGCAAAACCCAAAGCAAAACCAAAACAAAAGAAGCTGACCTCGGTCAGCTTCTTTTTTGCTTGGGGGGAATTGTCTGCCCCCGTGTACGACTACCTTACAGGTTTGCCTTTTTCCAGGCGGCAACGGCAGCACAGGATGCCTTGATGTCCTCTTTCGGGTACTTGGAGTTGGCGCCGCCGTTGACGTACAG
>JAFQJX010000038.1 GCA_017397205.1 Clostridia bacterium
AGGCAATGTATCGGATGGCCGTTAAAACATTCGGTGCATTGGGGGCAGACAATACATTTAAGTTCGCCATTGATTAAGCCAATTCCGATTTATCGAACAGCAAACCCCGACAGACCGTTAAAAATCTGTCGGGGTTATTCTTTGCCTTCTGCAATGCAATTATGTCTTATCGGACCGTCGGGGACGCCGGTCCCTACAAGAGGAAATCAAACTTCCTTATGAGAAGTCCGCTTTTCCTCGCCTTTTTGTGTTTTATCTTGAAAACAGGTCGCGGAGCTTCTTGCGGAAGGAGGTGCGCTTGGCGTCGTTTTTCTCGCCGCAGGTGGCGGCAAACTCCGAAAGCAGCTTCTTCTGCTCCGCATTCAGCCCGCGCGGGACCTCCACCTGCACGGTGAAAATCAGATTTCCGCGCCGCTTGGTATTGACGTCTGCCACGCCCTCGCCTCGCATGGTAAAGGCGGTCCCCGTCTGGGTGCCCTCGGGAATGGTATACTTCTTGGTCTTTCCCTCAGGGGTCGGGACCTCAATCTCCGCGCCCAGCGCCGCCTCGGTAAAGGAAATGGGAATTTCGCAATATATGTTGTTCCCCTCCCTCTCAAAGACGGGGTGCGGTCTGACCGCCACCTGAATCAGGAGGTCGCCCGGGGCGCCGCCGTTTCTACCGGCAGAGCCCTGTCCGCGCAGGACGATTCTCTGCCCCTCGTCAATGCCCGCAGGAATGGTGACGGAGAGCTTTTTGGTCAGGCGCACGAACGCCTTTCCGTTACAGTTTTTACAGGGGGTTTTGACGATTTTTCCCGTTCCGCGACAGCGGTCGCAGGTGCGGCGCGTCTGCGTGATTCCCATAAAGGTCTGCTGCTGCACCACAATCGTACCCGTTCCGCGACAGCGGTCGCAGGTTTCCGTCGAGGTGCCGGGGGCGGCACCCGTTCCGTGACACTCGCCGCACGCCTCCACGCGGTTGTAGGAAATATCCTTCTTACAGCCGAACACCGCCTCCTCAAAGGAAAGCGTGACGCGCACGCCGATATCGTCTCCGTCCACGGGGCTGTTGGCGGCGGAGTATCCTCCGCCGAAGCCACCGAAGCCGCCTCCTCCGAAGAAGGAGGAGAAAATATCTCCGAAGTCAAAGCCGCCGAAGCCCGCACCGCCGCCGCTGGGTCCGCCCGCCTCAAAGGCGGCGTGCCCGAATTGGTCGTACTGGCGGCGCTTTTCGGGGTCGGAGAGGACGCCGTACGCCTCATTGACCTCCTTGAACTTCTGCTCCGCTTCCTTGTTGTCGGGGTTCATATCGGGGTGATATTTCTTTGCCAGCGTGCGGTATGCCTTTTTCAAGGCCGCCTCGTCTGCGTTTTTGTCAACACCCAGGACCTCGTAATAGTCCCGTTTCGTTTCTGCCATATTCGTTCCTCACGGCTTGCGTTGATAGATGGGGGAGGGGCACCGCCCCTCCCTCTGTTTTTGTGTGCCCGATGCCCCCCAAGGGGGACAGAGTGGGCTTGTGGGTTACTGCGGGTCGGTCTTATCCTCAAAGTCCGCGCCGTAAACGGTGCCGTCGCCACCCTGTGCGCCTGCGGCTCCGCCCTGACCGTCGCCCTGCCCTGCGGCAGCGGCGGCAGCGTACATTTTCTCAGCGAGAGGATAGAACGCCTTTTCCAGCGCCTCGGTGTCTGCCTTGATTGCCTCCACGTCGGTGCCCTTCAGGGTTTCCTTCAGCTTCTCAATCGCGGCGTTCACGCCTGCCTTGTCCTCGTCCGTGAACTTATCTGCGTTCTCGTTGAGGGTCTTTTCAATCTGGAAAATCATGGTCTCGGCCTGGTTTCTCGTTTCCACGGCCTCCTTTGCCTTCTTGTCCTCCTCGGCGTGCATTTCTGCCTCGCGGACGGCTCTGTCAATGTCCTCCTGGCTCATGTTGGTGGAGGAGGTGATGGTGATATGCTGCTCCTTACCCGTGCCCTTGTCGGTTGCGGTGACGTTCACGATGCCGTTTGCGTCAATGTCAAAGGTCACCTCAATCTGGGGAACGCCACGGGGAGCGGGAGCAATTCCGTCCAGCCCGAAGCGGCCGAGGGTGGTGTTGCCTGCCGCCATATCGCGCTCGCCCTGCAGGACGTGAATCTCAACGGAGGTCTGCCCGTCTGCGGCGGTGGAGTAAATCTGGCTCTTCTTGACGGGAATGGTGGTGTTTCTGTCAATGATGCGGTTGAACACGCCGCCCATGGTCTCAATACCGAGGGACAGGGGGGTTACGTCCAGCAGCAGCAGATCCTTGACCTCTCCGCCCAGCACGCCGCCCTGAATAGCGGCACCGATTGCCACGCACTCGTCGGGGTTGATGCCCTTGAAGGGGTCCTTGCCAATCAGGCGCTTGACCGCCTCCTGCACCGCAGGAATACGGGAGGAGCCGCCGACCATCAGCACCTTGGAAATCTCACCGACGGAGATGCCCGCATCGGAGAGGGCCTGCTTGGTGGGCTTCATGGTTGCGTCCACCAGGTCGCGGGTCAGCTCGTCAAACTTGGCACGGGTCAGGGTTGCCTCCAGATGCTTGGGGCCCGTTGCGTCTGCCGTAATGAAGGGCAGAGAAATCTGGGTGGAGAGGGTGCCGGAAAGCTCAATCTTCGCCTTCTCTGCGGCTTCCTTCAGGCGCTGAAGCGCCATCTTGTCCTTGCGGAGGTCAATGCCGCCGTTTTCTGCGGCAAAGCTGTCGGACAGCCAATCAATGACGCGTGCGTCAAAGTCGTCGCCGCCCAGACGGTTGTTGCCCGCGGTGGCAAGCACCTCAAACACGCCGTCGGAAATTTCAAGAATGGATACGTCAAAGGTACCGCCGCCCAGGTCAAAGACCATAATCTTCTGGGCGTCCTCCTTATCCATGCCGTAGGCAAGCGCTGCGGCGGTGGGCTCGTTGATAATACGGAGCACCTCAAGCCCTGCAATCTTGCCCGCGTCCTTGGTTGCCTGACGCTGTGCGTCGGTGAAGTATGCGGGGACGGTGATGACCGCCTGGCTCACGGTGGAGCCGAGATATGCCTCTGCGTCGCTCTTCAGCTTCTGCAGCATCATTGCGGAAATTTCCTGGGGGGTGTACTTCTTCCCGCCCATTTCCACCTTGTGGTCGGTTCCCATCTCTCTCTTGATAGACACGATGGTGTTGTCGGGGTTAGAAACCGCCTGGCGCTTTGCCACCTGACCGACGAGGCGCTCCCCCGTCTTGGACACAGCCACCACGGAAGGGGTCGTTCTGGCGCCCTCGGGGTTGGGGATTACGATCGGCTCGCCGCCCTCAAAAACGGCAACGCAAGAGTTGGTGGTACCAAGGTCAATACCAATAATTTTTCCCATAATCAGTTCCTCCTAAAAGGGATATATTTCATTTTTATTTGATCTTATTTTGTTTGTTGCTTTATTCGTTGCGGGCTCGCCCCGCGCCGTCGCCTTGCGGCGTCAGTTTGCCACCTTCACCATGGCGTAGCGAATGATTTTGTCGCCCAGACGGTGCCCGCGCTGGAACACCTCGGCAATCACACCCTGACCCAGTGTCTCGTCCTCCACGTGCATCACGGCGTTGTGAATGTTGGGGTCAAACTCCTCTCCGACCTCGCCGTACACCTCAACCCCCATTTTTGTAAGGGTCTCGGCAAGGGAGGCGGCAATCATGGTCAGCCCCTGTCGGATAGACGCATCGTCCCCCGTTGCGGCAAGGGCGCGCTCCATGTTATCGCAAATGGGCAGAATGCTCTTGACCGTTTCGCAAACGGCGTCGCTCCACACGCTCTGGCGCTCCTTTGCGCTGCGGCGGCGGAAATTGTCGTACTCGGCAAGCATACGGAGGTATTTGTCCCGCTCGGCGGCAAGTTCCTCCTCAAGGGCGGTGATTTTCGCCTGCGCCTCCTCCAGCGCCTTTGCGTTTTTGCTCTTTTTGGGCGCCTTTTCCTCGGCTCCTCCTTGAGTTTCTTCACGAATTTCGGTTGTGTTGTCTGTCATGTTCTCTCTCGCTCTCTCAGGTATCTTCAGGGGTCTCCCCTGACAGCAGATTGTCAATTCCCAGCGCCAGATGGTCTATGATGGAAATAACCTTTCCGTAGTCCATTCGGCGCGGACCGATCACGCCAATCGCGCCCAGCACCCTGTCGCCCGAGCGGATGGTCCGCCAGACCATGGCGGAATTGCCCATGCCGTCCACGGCGTTCTCGTGCCCGATGCGCACCTGTATATCGTCCCGTCCGTCGGGGTGGGAAATCACGCTGAGAAGGTCGTCCTTCTGCTCAAACAGGTTGATAAGGGACCGTACCTCCTCCATATCGGAGTAATCGGGAATCCCGAGCAGGCGGTTGACGCCCTCCACGCGCAGCTCTCCTGCGTCGCACTCCTGCATGGTATCGTAAATAATCTTAATCAGAGGATTGACCACCGCGCCCGCCTTCCCCATCGCACTCTCAATCGTGAGAATCAGCGGCAGGGTAATCTCCTCGGCGCATCTGCCCACGAGGTGCAGATTCAGAAGCTCGCACAGCCGCGCGACCTCGTCCTCGCGGAGGGGATACGCGGTGCGGATGCGCTTGCTCTTGATGCGGCCGCCGTGCAGCAGCATCGTCAGGGCAAAGGTCCGCGCGTCAATATACATGGTGTCAAAGCGGTCGACCGACACGCCGTAGGCACGGGGTGTTGCCGCAATGGACGGGTAATTGGTGAAGCTCGACGCCATGCGTGACGCCTCGGCAAGAATCTGGTCCAGCTCCGCAAGCTTGTGACTGAGATGCTCGTGAATCTGGCTGATTTCCCGCTGCGTCATGCTGTATCTCTCCAGCAGAGAGTTGACGTAAAAGCGGTAGCCCGCCTCGCTGGGAATGCGCCCCGCAGAGGTGTGCGGCTGCTCCAGGTAGCCCAGCGCCTCCAGCTCCGCCATTTCGTTGCGGATGGTGGCGGAGGAGCAGGAAAGCTGCTCCCGCAGGGCAAGGTATTTGCTGCCGACGGGCTCCCCGTAGGCAATATACGCCTCAACAACGGCTTTCAAGATGCGTTTTTTGCGCTCGCTGATTTCCTCGTGCACGGGAACCCTCCTTCCTTTTAGCACTCAAACACTCGGAGTGCTAACTTTCATTCCTAATATACCCCCTTTTTGCCCGCGTGTCAAGGTTCCGGACCCTGTTTTTTATGAATAAATTGTAAATTCGGGCAAGAGAGTGCTAATTATAGCGCCGCCAAAACACACATTCCCTCGCATACGTGCGCGTGAACGCGCACGCACGTATCAGGCGCGCGTTTTTAACAAAAAGAAGGGCGCGAATACGCTCACCGCGCAAAAAATCCTGTCCTGTGCGCCGTCAGGTGGCGCTTTTTCTTGACAGCCACCCAAGAAAGGTTTATAATAATACATAGATTGTTACCCCCACGCGCGCGCACTATGCGCCGCTTGAGCAGCAATCCTCGCATTTTTAACGGAATTCTCCCTCCGCCACAGATTTTTTGGGGGCTTTGCCCCACAAGATATATGCACCCACCCCAGGTGCCTGCAATCTGTCAAACTCCACTGCCCGCATTCGGGGCAGGTGGCATTGGCGAGGAGTGTTCCTTTCCATCAAAAAGAAAAGGAGGAAAGAACCATGGAGTGGTATTGGGGTTTGGTGATTGGACTTGCCTGTCTTGTCGTCGGCATTTTGGTCGGCGTCATCCTGCGGCGCAAGGTTGCTGAAGCCAAAATCGGCTCTGCCGAACGGCAGGCCGTGGAAATTCTGGAAAACGCCATGCGACAGGCAGAAACCAGAAAAAAAGAAGCCCTGCTTGAGGCGAAGGACGAAATCTTTCGTCAAAGAAGCGAAACGGAAGCCGACCTGAAGGAACGCAGACGTGAGGTGGCGCATCAGGAGCGCCGTATTCAACAAAAGGAAGAGGCCATTGACCGCAAGGTCGAGGCGCTGGAGCGCAAGGAGGAGGCACTTGCCGAGCGGCAGCGTGAGCTCGACGCTCTCAAGGAGCAGATTTCTCAGCAGCTCGAGATTCAGATGGCTGCCCTGGAGAAAATCGCGGGTATGTCCGCCGAGGAGGCAAAGGCAGAACTGCTGGCACGTAAGGAGCAGGAGATTGCTCACTCCATGGCGCGCAAGCTTTCTGAATACGAGGCAAACTTCCGCGAGGAGGCAGACGAAAAGGCAAAGGAAATTCTTTCCCTCGCCATTCAGCGCTGCGCCGCTGACCACGTCAGCGAATCCGCCATTTCCGTCGTTGCTCTGCCGAACGAGGATATGAAGGGCCGCATCATCGGCCGTGAGGGCAGAAATATACGCACCATTGAAACGCTGATTGGCGTTGAGCTGATTATTGACGACACCCCTGAGGTCATTACCGTCTCCGGCTTTGACCCCGTCCGCCGTCAGATTGCCTGCATCGCCCTTGAAAAGCTCGTCTCCGACGGCCGTATTCACCCTGCCCGTATTGAGGAAACGGTGGACAAGGCACGCCGCGAGGTGGAGAACTCCATGAAGAGCGCAGGCGACAAGGCAGTCTTTGAAACGGGCGTGCACGGGCTGAATCCCGAGCTGATTAAGCTGCTGGGCCGCCTGAAGTACCGCACCAGCTACGGACAGAACGTCCTGCGTCACTCCATTGAGGTTTCCCTGCTTGCAGGTGTGATTGCCGACGAAATGGGGCTTGACTCCATGCTGGCAAAGCGCGCGGGTCTGCTCCACGATATCGGTAAGGCAATGACCGCCGAGATTGAGGGCTCGCACGTGAACATCGGTGTGGAAATCGCAAAGAAGTACCACGAGAGCAAAGAGGTCATTCACGCAATCGAGGCGCACCACGGTGACGTGGAGGCGCACTCCGCAATCGCCCTGATTGTACAGGCAGCAGACGCCATTTCCGCCGCCCGTCCCGGTGCCCGTCGCGAGAACGTGGAGAATTATATCAAGCGTCTGCAGAAGCTTGAGGAAATTGCCCGTCAGTTCCCCGGCGTGGACAGCAGCTTTGCCATTCAGGCGGGCCGCGAAATCCGCGTCATGGTGAAGCCCGACCAGGTCAGCGACGACCAGATGGTGCTGATGGCACACGAGATCGCCAAGAAAATCGAGGACGACCTCGAGTATCCCGGTCAGATCAAGGTACATCTCATTCGGGACACCCGCGCCGCAGACTACGCAAAATAAACCGCTTGGGTGCCGTCCCACAAGGGCGCGGCACCCTTTTTATAGCCGAAGAGACAAACCAAACTGTCATTTCCTGAAAGGATTTGTTATGCGAATACTTGCCCTGGGCGACCTGCTTGCCCCCGTGTCGGTAGACTACCTTTGCCGCACCCTGCCCTCTCTGCGGCGCGAGCTGTCGCTGGACTTTGTCGCGGTGAACGGCGAAAACGCCTCCTTTTTGGGCGGCATCGGACCCGACCCCGCTCTGCGACTCCTGGAATGCGGCGCCGACGTCATTACGGGCGGCAACCACACGCTGCAAACCCGTGCGATTTACCCCCTGCTGGAGGAAAATCCGCGCATTCTGCGCCCCATCAATTTTCCGTCCGAGGCGCCCGGCTACGGCTCCGCGCTGATTGAGGTGGGCGCGCACCGCGTGCTCGTGCTCAACGCCATGGGCACCGCCTTTATGGAACCCACCCTGGACAGCCCCTACCCCTATCTGGAAAAGGCGCTCTCGCGCTACGAGGGGCAATACTCCGTCAGTATTCTGGACCTGCACGCCGAGGCAACGGGAGAAAAGCTTGCCCTTGCCCACACCTTTGACGGCAGAATCGGCGCCATTTACGGCACCCATACCCATATCCCCACGGCAGACGAGCAAATTCTGCCGCGCGGCACGGGGTATATCAGCGACATTGGCTGCACCGCCCCCTCGGGCGGCATTATGGGTGTCCGCACGGACGTCATCTGCCACCGCTTCCGCACCAAAACCCCCATGCCCTACAAGCCCGCAGAGGGTCCCGTCGTGGCAGAGGGAATCCTGCTTGATATGGACGAGGCGACCAACCGTTGCCGCTCTATCACGCGCGTCAAGGTGTAGCCGCACCCAAGCCCCGACACAAACGCGGCGCCTCCCCATCGCGCGCCGGCCGTCGCTCCTCGCTGCCGTCGCGGCAAGCACCGCTCCCAAGCAACCGCATTTCCCCGTTAAAAGCAAAAAAGTACGCCCCGATAGGCAATCCGCTATCGGGGCGTTTTTTTGTTGAATTACCACCGCTTCATGTTGCGCGTAAACTTATCCGTGTAGGCCTTTTTAAGCTCCTCGGCGGTGATTCCATAGCACAGCAAAACGTCGTTATAATACATCAGAACGTCTGCAAGCTCCTCAACAAGACTTTTTCTCAAGGCCTCGTCGGTGCAAGACCTTTGCCCGCCATTCTTCTTAATAATATCTATGACCTCTCCAATTTCGCCAAGCATCCAAAGCAATTTGTTTTGCCCTGTCTCACAAGAGATTTGCTCCCACTTGTCCTTGTACTTTTCTTGCAGCTTTCTCTGCATTTTAAGCATTTCGGTAATGCCAAAATCCGTCATTTCCATCTCGTCCCTGTCCTTTAGTTCACGTTCATTCGTTGTCTAAAGCGCGTCGCTTTTCTCGGCTATGCAGCTCCCTTTTCACAGAGTCCTATCAAGGAGGAGCCGAAAAGGATTATTCCTTTGGGGTATTCTCGGTGTCGCCGCTCGTACCCGTGGGCACGGCGTCTATGGCAGGGGCGGCCTCGCCCGATGCAAGGGGTGCGGGGTCGGAGGCGGGGTCTGCGGGCAGAATCTCGGGGAGCAGCCCCTCTGCGCGAAGCTTATCCTCCACCTCGCGGCGCTTTCCCTTTTCAATTTTTGAAAGGTAGCCGATGGAGAGCAGGTTTGCCACGCCGTCAAGGAGGAGCCCGATTCCCAGGAGCCGTGCGGCAAGCACCTCCTCGCTTGAGAGGTCAAACTGCTTGCGTACCAGAATGGCACCGAATACCAGCGTTGAGACGGCAAGGGCAAGCATCACCCACCAGAGCCAGGACCTGTACCTCTTGGAAAGAATGGCGGTTTGCAGCTTGAATGCCCCGTCAATCAGCAGCACCAAGCCGCAGGCAAAAATCAGGTAGGAAAAGGCGCCCTCTCTCGCAAAGCACATAAAGCCGCCGCAGACGATACAAAAGCCGCCGAGAATCATGCGGCACCAGAAGCCGAAGCCGCGCCCGCGCTTTGCAAGCGTCAGCGCCACGTACACCGCGGCAAACACGAGGGCAGTGATACCAATCGCGACGCGCACGCCGTTCAGGGCGCGGTCAGGAAACGAAAGAAACAGCACCCCTGCCCCCACAAACAAAAGGGCAAA
>JAFQJX010000039.1 GCA_017397205.1 Clostridia bacterium
ATGCAATTTCAGCATCCTGTGCCTCCTGTTGCATCCGATACAGCCGCGCTTCCAGCAGCTTCATTGCCTTGTCGCGGTTTTTATACTGGCTTCTTTCCTCCTGGCATTCCACCACAATCCCCGTGGGAATGTGGGTCAGGCGCACGGCAGACTCCGTCTTATTGACGTGCTGACCGCCCGCACCGCTGGATTTACAGGATTCCATTCTGATGTCGGCGGGGTTGATTTTGACGTCCACCTTTTCTACCTCCGGCAGCACGGCAACCGTAACGGTGGAGGTCTGAATCCTTCCCTGCGATTCCGTTTTTGGAACGCGCTGAACGCGGTGGACGCTGCTTTCAAATTTCATACGCGAATAAGCACCGCGACCAATCAACGTGAAATCAATTTCGCGGAAGCCGCCAAGCTCCGTTTCATTGACGTACAACAGGTCAATTTTATAGCCGCAGCGCTGTGCATACATAGAATACATACGGTAGAGGTCTGCGGCAAAAAGCGCTGCCTCCTCCCCTCCCGCTCCCGCTCGGATTTCCACAATCACGTTGCGGTCATCCATCGGGTCCTTGGGAATGACGTAAAGCAACAGCGCCTCCGCCTGGGTATCAAGCCGCTCCCGAAGAATGCGGACCTCCTCTGCGGCAAGCTCCGCGATCTCCTTGTCGCCACTATCAAGAAGCTCCCTTGCGGCATCGTATTCCCGCTCAAGGGAAAGATACGCGCGATAAGCCGCAACCGCCTCCTCAAGGGATTTCCATTCGGTCACAGCGCGCGTATAGGCGGCGGTGTCAAGCGTAGCATCAGGCGCGGCAAGCCGCGCCTCAAGCTCACAGAATCGCTCCTCCATCTGCTGCAAACGGAGCAGGACGGATTGGTGAGAGGCGCCCGACATCAGTCAATAAACGCGAGGAACGCCTCGTAGGTGGAGTACAGGTCTGCCTTGGAGATGACCTCGTAGGGGGCGTGCATGGAAATGACAGGCACACCGAGGTCTACCGTTTCAATATTCAGCCCTGCAATATACTTGGCAACCGTGCCTCCGCCGCCCTGGTCAACCTTGCCAAGCTCAGCGGACTGCCATACCACACCGTGCTCTGCAAAAATGCGGCGCAGCTTACCGATAAACTCAGCAGAGGCATCGTTGGAGCCGGACTTTCCGCGAGAGCCCGTGTACTTGGACAGCGCGGCGCCACAGGAAAGAATGGCGCTGTTTGCCTTTTCGTAAACGCCCTTGAAATTGGGGTCGTACGCGGCATTGACGTCAGCAGAGAGGCAGTAGGACGCGTTGCGTACGATACGGGGATTTGCACCGAGGGAAATGCTGATCTGATCCATAATATCCTGAAGAAGAATGGACTGCATTCCCGTATTGCCCTCGCTACCGACCTCCTCCTTGTCAGCAAGAATGCTGATGACGGTATGAGTGGTGTCCTGACTATCAAAAATTGCGGTGAGCGCTGGATAGGAGCAAACGCGGTCATCGTGACCGTAGGCGCAGATCAGCGCGCGGTCAAAGCCAACGTCTCTTGCCTTGCCTGCAGGAACGGCAGAAATCTCTGCGCTGAGGAAATCACCCTCCGTCATGCCGTATTTCTCGTTCAGAATACGAAGCACGTTCATCTTAATGGCGTCGCCGTCCTCGCCCTCCATCGGCATTGCGCCGATCAGAACGTTGAGAGACTCACCGGGAATAGCTTCGCCGAGCGACTTCTTATACTGCTCCTGAGACAGGTGAGGCAGGAGGTCATTGATATAGAAAATGGGGTCGCTTTCGTCCTCGCCGACGCTGATCTCCACCTGGGTGCCGTCCTTCAGCACCACAACGCCGTGAAGTGCAAGGGGGAGCGCGGTCCACTGGTATTTCTTGATGCCGCCGTAATAGTGGGTCTTGAGGAAGCACATTTCGCTGTCCTCGTATACGGGGCACTGCTTGATATCCAGACGGGGAGAATCAATATGCGCGGCAATAATGCGGATGCCGTCCTCTTCAATGGGGGCGGTGCCGACACGGAACACGAACAGGTTCTTGTTGCGGTTATTGTAATAGTAGCAGTCCCCTGCTTTGACGGGAGCGCCCAGCACGTAGGGCTTGTAGCCGCGTGCCTCAGCCATGGCCACGCCAACCTTTACTGCCTCGCGCTCGGTTTTTGCGGCGTCAAGAAACTGCATATACCCCTTTGCATACGCAAAGATTTTGTCCTTCTTATCGCCGTCGCAGGTGCGATAGATGCTTTCCTTCGTATAAAGGAGCTTGTCGGAAAGTTCGCTCATTGTATCATACCTCTTTTCTTGAGTTCATTCATAATCTGATTTGCTTGACGGACGGCATCTTCCCTTGTGCCGTCGTTGTACAGAATAAATTCGCAGCCGCCCCTGAGCTCCTCCTCAGATACCTGAGAAGCCAGGCGGTTTCGCGCCGCTTCCCGGGTGATGCCGTCACGCGAAACGATGCGTTCAACGGCACATTCAGGGGGAGCAATCACCCCAATCACCGTGTCACAGGCAACGTTCATGCCTGCCTCAAAGAGCGTCGGAGCATCGAGAAGCACGGAGGAGTGTCCCGCTTCCTCCATTTTCTTGCACCAATCGCAAAACGCCTCCGATACGAAGCGGTGGGAAATGAGATTGAGCCGCGCACGCATCGCACGGGCCCCTTCGTCTGTTCCGAAAACAAGAGATGCCACGTAGGGG
>JAFQJX010000040.1 GCA_017397205.1 Clostridia bacterium
ATATCAGCTCTCCTTCAGCTTACAGCAAAGCTTGTATTTTTGTCCGCTGCCGCAGGGGCAGGGGTCGTTGGGACCCACCTTGGGTCCGTGCTTGACGGGGGCGGGCCTTTGGGGCACGGGCTTGCCCGCAGACGTGGGGCGGCGCGCCCCCTGGCGGAAGCCGGCAGTCGTGGCGGGGGTGCTTGCCGTTTTCGGCACCACGCGTACGGTGAGGAAGGAGAGCGCCGCTTTGTCGCGGATGCTCTCGGTCATTTCGTTGAACATCTGTGAGCCGAGAATGCGGTATTCGCTGATGGGCTGGCGCTGGGCGTAGTTACTTAGCTGTACGCTGTCCTTGAGGTCGTCCATGGCATCAATGTGGTCCATCCATAGGCGGTCCACGGCGCGGAGCAGAAGCTTGCGCTCAATCTGCCGCATCTCGTCCCCAAACTGCTCGCACTTTGCCCCGTATATCTCAAGAGCACGGGCAAGAAAGCGCTCCTTGATTTGCTCCCCGTCAAGGTCGGAAAGGCCCTGTACGGTGTAGCGGTAGTCCAGCGCCGCCCGCGTCTGACACCAGGGGGTAAAGGCACGGACCAGCCCTCCGAGATTGTCCTCGGAGAGGTAGTGCTCTACCGCGTGCGCCACGTATTCGCGGATCATGCGCTCGGGCAGGGGGCGGATATCCTCGTTTTCAAGCACTTCGCGGCGCTGCTTGTAAATCAGGTTGCGCTGCTCGGCGATGACGTTGTCAAACTCCAGGACGTGCCGCCGATAGCTGAAATGGCGGCTTTCCATTTTCATCTGCGCGGCGCGCACCTGACGGGTCAGGATTCCGAAATTGAGCGGGGCGTCGTCCTCAATGGAGGATTTGACCATGCTCATGATGCGACCCTCACCGAAGATGCGGAGCAGATCGTCCTCCAGGGAGAGCATGAATTGGCTCTCTCCCGGGTCGCCCTGTCTGCCGCTGCGCCCGCGCAGCTGGTCGTCAATGCGGCGGCTTTCGTGGCGCTCGGTGCCCAGGATAAACAGGCCGCCCGCCGCCACCACCTGCTCCCTTGCGGGGGCAAGCTCCAGACGGTATTTTTCCAGCAGCTCCCGATACAGGGGGCGTGCCTCGAGCACCTGCTCGTGCTGGGTGGGATAGGTGCCGCAGGCGGCCTCAATGACGGCGGGGGAATAGCCCTGCCGCGCAAGCTCGCGCCGCGCCATAAATTCGGGGTTGCCGCCGAGGAGAATGTCGGTGCCGCGCCCCGCCATGTTGGTGGAGATGGTGACGGCACCGGGGGTGCCTGCCTGGGCAACGATTTCCGCCTCGCGCTCGTGCTGCTTGGCGTTGAGCACGCTGTGCTTGATTTTCATTTGGGTCAGCCGCTTGGAAAGCTCCTCGGACTTCTCCACCGAGGAGGTGCCGACGAGGACCGGCTGCCCCTTGTCGTGGCATTCCTTGATTTTGGCAAGAATTGCCTTATACTTGCCCTCCACGGTGCCGTAAAGCAGATCGTTGTGATCCACGCGGATCATGGGCATATTGGTGGGCACCTCCACCACGTCCAGGCGGTAGATTTCCTTGAACTCCGCCTCCTCCGTCATGGCGGTACCCGTCATGCCTGAGAGCTTTTGATAAAGGCGGAACAGATTCTGATAGGTGATGGTGGCAACCGTCTTGTTTTCCTGCTTGACGGGCACTCCCTCCTTGACCTCAATCGCCTGGTGCAGACCGCCGTTGAAGCGGCGCCCGGGCATCAGACGCCCTGTCGCGGAGTCTACGATAATCACCTGTCTGTCCTGCGTGACAACGTAATTGACGTCCCGTTGCATGACCGCATGGGCGCGCAGAGCAAGCGAGATATGGTTGGCAAGGTCGGCGTTTTCGGGGTCGGAGAGGTTTTCCAGCTTGAAGTGCTCCTCCGCCTTGGTAATACCAAAGCCCGTCAGGACGGCGGTGCGTGCCTTTTCGTCCACGACGAAATCATATTTTTGCACGGTGGGCTTGTCGGCATCCTTGCCTCCGTGCGGTGTGGCGGTGCCCTCCTCGCCTGCGGCGCCCTCTGCGGCTGCTTCCTCGGCAGGCAACGCCTGCTCGGAGAGTGCGTCGGCGTTTTTGCCCTCCTCAATTTCCGTTACCACGCGCCCCGTAAGGCCTCGGACGAAGGCGTCCGCCTTGCGGTACAGGTCGGAGGCATTTTCACCCATGCCCGAGATAATCAGGGGGGTACGCGCCTCGTCAATCAGGACGGAGTCTACCTCGTCAATGATGGCAAAGTGGAGCCCTCTTTGTACGGCATCTCTCAGGTCAAGGACCATGTTGTCGCGCAGGTAGTCAAAGCCGAATTCGCTGTTGGTGCCGTAGGTAATGTCGGCGGCGTAGGCGGCCTGGCGGTCACGCGGATTCATGGCGTGAGAGATACAGCCGCAGGAAAGACCCAGGAAGCGGTACACCTGCCCCATCTCCTCGCTGTCGCGGTGGGCAAGGTATTCGTTGACCGTCACGATATGAACACCCTTGCCTGTGAGGGCGTTGAGATAGGCGGGCAGGGTGGCGAC
>JAFQJX010000041.1 GCA_017397205.1 Clostridia bacterium
CACAATAGTGCATCCAAAACTGAAAAAGCAGCAAAACAGGGTGCTTTCAGACGTCTGTCTGTTCGTACAGGCGGCAACACAAGAGATGCGGCGACAAAAAAGCAGCTGCAAAAGAAGCGGCAGCAAGAGAAACAACCGCAAGGCAAGCCAAGACGGGGCAGGGCGCCTCAAAATCTCCTTGTTTTTTTGCGGCTTGTCTTGATTTTTTCATATTTTTTTGGTATTTTATTATTAATAGAAAATATCGTGTGTAGAATTACCATATTTTACCACTATGCAGGAGGCAGACATGAGCAAATTATCAGGACTTGGCAGAGGGCTTGGCGTCCTCTTTGACGACAACGCGCACGAAGCAGGCGACGAGGGCGGTACCAAGCTTCACTCCATACGCGTGGCGATGATTGAGCCGAACAGGAATCAGCCCCGTCAGCATTTTGACGAGGAGGCGCTGGCGCAGCTTGCCGCGTCCATTTCCGCACACGGACTGCTTCAGCCCATTCTGGTGCGCCCCCTGCCAAACGACCGCTATCAGATTGTGGCAGGTGAGCGCCGTTGGCGCGCCTCCCGTATGGCAGGGCTGACGGAAATCCCCGCCATTGTCCTTCGGGAGGGAGAAAAGGAAACCGCCGAGATTTCCCTCATTGAAAACATTCAGCGTGAGGACCTGAATCCCCTTGAGGAGGCGATGGCATACCGCGCCCTGATGGACGGCTTTGGGCTGACGCAGGAGCGCCTTGCAGAGCGCGTTGGAAAGAGCCGCCCTGCGATTGCAAACGCCCTGCGCCTTCTGGACCTGCCCGAGGAGCTTCTGCCCCTGGTCAAGGACGGAGCCCTGTCGGCAGGGCACGCACGTGCGCTCCTCGGCTGCAAGGACCGTGCCGTGATGGTGAAGCTGGGACAGCTTGCCGCCATCGGCGGACTTTCCGTGCGTGAGCTTGAAAAAGAGGTCAAGCGCGCCAACCGCCCCGTAAGGGAAGCAGGTGAAAAGCCCTATCGCGTGGACTACGCCGCCGACCTTGCCTCCCGCATGATGACGCATCTCGGGCGCCGCGTGGCAATCTCCGACCGCGGTCCTCAAAAGACCGTGACGCTGTATTACGAGGACAACGAGGACCTGGAAATCCTCTTGACCCAGCTTTGCGGCGCAGATTTCCTGGACCAGATTTAATAGGCAAGGCCACCCTGCCAAGCGCCGCTTCCCGCGCTCCCTGCTGCCGAGGGCAGCACGGGGTGGAGCCGCCTGGCGTGTGCGTTTTGCGATTTGCCCGAGGCGGAGCCCCCTTGTTGTTGCATTCGCACAACGTCTGAAGGGCCGCCCTCCGCCCCACGTCAAAAGGAGATACTTATGACACGACCCCTATTTTTGCTTTCGGGCTATTGGAAGGAGCTGTTTGTTGTGAACGGGAGCGAGGAGGGCACTCTCCTCTCGCTTCTTCCCGTTATGATCACCGCCGTCTGCATCGGCGTCATGCTGGCAGGGATCTGGTTTACCCTGACGCGCGCGCTTGAGAGCTATTTTCTTTCGCACCTTGTAAGCGCCCCCGCGACGGAGCAGGGCACAACCCTTACTGAGATGGGGCTTGACCCCACCTCCAAAAAAGCCAGACTGCTGCTCTGGCTCTTGCGCCGCCCCTCCTGCTCACTTTACCGATTTATTTCGCACACCGAAAAGGTCCGCCACGACGAGGAGCTGTCCCGTCTTGCAGAGGGCACGTCGCCTGTCGCCACCGAGAAAGCACAAGAGAGCGGCGACGGAGATTCTTGCGAAGCACAGGACACCGCGCAGGACGTGCGGGCGCTCAAGCGCGCACGTCGCAGAGCGTTCCGCGAGGGCGCCCGTGGCTACACGCTGTCCCCCGACACCCGTTATTTTCTGCTTCCGGGCGAGATTGACCGCGCACAGCAAAGAGCCAAGGACTTCGGCTCCTCCTCGTGGATGTCGCTCATCTATACGCTGCTCTTTTCCGCAGGCGTCTGGTTTGCGTTGCTGAACGTGCTGGACCGTCTGGTTGCATTTTTCGTAGGGTAATATGGCAATACTGTATTTTGAAGCATGCGCCGCCGCACCCTATCTTGACGGCGCCAAGCGCGATCTGTTTACAAGCCGCCTGCCCGAGGCAAGGCGGGCAAGAATTTCCTCCCCCCGACGTGAGGAGCGCCGCGCCCTCCGCGCGGCGGCTGAACGCGCGTTCCAGCGCGCCGCAAGGCGCGCGGGCGTGGACTATTTTTCCCTTGCCGTGGCATATACTGATTTGGGCAAGCCCTATGTTGAGGGGAGGCCCGACCTTGCCGTTTCCTTTTCCTACAGCGACGGCTATGCCTGTGCCCTGCTTGCCGTAGCGGAGGAGGGAGGCGCCTTGCAGGTGGGCGTGGATATGGAGCGCGACCTGCCGAACGAGCACCGCGACGCGCTGGCGGAGCGCTATTTCTCCCCCGAGCGGCTTGCCGAATACCGCGCGGCGGACGCCGCCGAACAAAACGAAACCTTTCTGCGCCTTTGGGTGCAGACGGAGGCGGCAGTCAAGCTGACGGGACAGGGGCTGCAGGCGTGTCGGACGGACGCCACCGCGCCCTACGGAGCGACCCTGCGGCACACCCTTGACGGCGCCCAGTTTTTTGTGGCACTCGCCGCAAGTGAGCCGTTTTCGCTCTGAGCCCCTTGCAATATAAAAAAGAATATGCTACAATACTCTTGTAAAAACCCGAAAGGAGTGTACCTGATGAAGCTGTTTAAAAATCTGTTCACCCTGGCAACCCTTGCCGCAGTCGTTCCCTATAAGGTGACCGCAACCCCCGTCAGCGAGGAGGAGGGCGCCGCAAAGGATATTACCGTAGAATCCCTGACCTACCGCGTGGACGTGCTCCACAAGGAGGAGGGCAAGGACGGCGAGGTGAAAATCACCGTTCCCGCCGAGGGCATTAAGCGCGTGATTGCATTCGTGCGCGGCAAGATTCCCGTAGTAAAGGAAGCCGCCGTACAGGTTAAGGACAAGGCAATCGCCCTCAAGGATAAGGCCGTTGAGTGCAAGGACAAGGTCGTCTCCCGCTTCCGCCGCGAGGAGGAGGCAGAGGAGGTACCCGAGGAGGAAATCACCGTTGAGGTGGTCGTCACCCCCGAGGAAACTGCCACCGAGACCGCCCCCGCCAAGAGAAAGTCCACCCGCAAAAAGACGACGGAGTAATCCGAATGCAAAGCAAAAGAGCAAGCCGTGCGGCTTGCTCTTTTGCCGTTTGGCTGAATTGCGACGTTTGCTGGCGTTCACCCCCACGCCTTTTCTTTTCTCACGCACCGTACAGAAACTCGCCGTTCGTGGAACTCCACGAGAGAACAAAGCTTGCAGTTCCTATAATAATTTCGTGGAACACCGATAAGGAATTCCACGAAGGAGTGTGGATATGGACATCAACAGCGCCATTATAAAAAGGATTGAAGAAATCTGCGAGGAAAAGAAAATCAACGTTTGTGAAGCCGCGCTCGGCGGCGGAAAATCTCCGTCGGCGATCTACGATCTGTTGAAAGGCAGAACGAAATGCCCTAAGGTTTCAACCGTCAAGGCGTTTTGTCAGGGCGCGGGCATCACCCTGTCGGAGTTCTTCGATAAAGAATATTTTAATGATTTCGAAGACGGAACCGTATAATTGTTTTTGTGTTGCACAAGAAAAGAGCAGTCGCAACGGGCGACTGCTCTTTCATTTTTTGCTTCACAAGTGCCCGTGGCTCCCCACGCATTACGCGCCGGAGTTCATCACCTTTTGGAAGCGGAACATTTCGCTCGGCCCCTCCTGCGGGTCACTCTCCTCGTCCTTGTCATAGAAAAACTCAACGATGTGGAACCCACATTTGTTGACGTAGAAATGGATGTTTCTCTTTTCAAAATAGGGGGTCACCGTTTCCCAGACCTTGGTCTTGGGATAAAGCGCCTCAAGCTCCAGCCATGCGCCGTAGCCAATTCCCTTGCTATGATAGGCGGGAGAAACAAAGAGGATTTCAAGCTCGTTGTGCTGTGCTTCGGGGTCAATCTTAACAATCACCCCGCCAACGTTCTCCCCCTCGCAGACAATTCGGTAGGTGTCGTTTTTGGGGTCGTCAATGCACCCCTCGATGGTTTTGCGGGAGATGATTTCCCCATCGTCATCCATGTGGTCATCCCGCATTCCAAACTCCTCAAGCGCCCCGTATTTGAATGCCCATTGGTTGTCAAGGATAAACTGCTCTCTGTCCTCGGGCAAAAGGCGGGTGAGCGTAACCTTTGTGTTTTTCATATCTTCCTCCTAAAAAATATGCTCGGCATAACGCAAAAAAGCGTAATACCGAGCTCACTCGTCATCTTATCCGACAGGCGGCCTGCAAGCGTTTGCCTGCGATCCCCTACACTACGGTGTACTGTCCTCCGATGGCTTACGGTACTATGGTAACGCAAACGAGAGAAAAAGTCAAGCAAAAGCGCAACAAAGAGCAAGAGTAAAAGGAAACAAATCCTTCTGTTCTTGCTCTTTTCTGCTTGTATAAGGGTTTGGGCGGAGCTGCTCTGCAGCTCGTGTCCATCTTTGTATTTGACCGGACAAATGCGATGCTCGCACTTAGCGGTTTTTTCATATTTTCCGCTAAGAACAGCACCCATTTGCGGCTGCTCTTTTGTTTTTTGTTTGCCCCTATGGGTGTTGCGCGCCCCCTTTTCTCGGCTTCCCGTGGGTTATACGGGCGTTTTGCGGGGGGTTTTTAGGGGTTTTGCGGCTTCTCCTTGGGGAAACGCCTGTGCGTCAGGTGTCCAGCACGATGGGCAGGACCATGGGGCGGCGCTTGGTCTGGCGGTAAAAATACTTTTGCAGCTCCTCCCGCAGGGTGGTACGCAGGGCAGGGAGGTCGGGCGAGCGGCGGCGGATTTCCTTTTCCACGAGCCGCACCGTGAGTGCCTTGGCGCCCTCCATCAGCTTTTCTGCATCCTTATGGAATACGAAGCCCTTGGTGGTGATTTCGGGGGCGGAAACGATATATCCGTCATACGCGCTCACCGCGCAGGCAACCGTGACGATGCCGTCCTCCGCAAGATGCCTTCTCTCGCGCAGGACCACGCCGCCGACGTCGCCCACACCTGCGCCGTCAATGAACACCTGCCCCGCAGGGACGCTCTCTCCAAGATGCACGCCGCCGCGGTCCACCTCAACGACCTTGCCGTTTTCCGCAATCACGACGTTTGCCGAGGAGATTACCATCTGCTCCGCCAGCTCCTTGTGCGCGGCGAGGTGGCGGCTTTCCCCGTGAACGGGCATAAAGAATTTGGGTCTGACGAGCCCGAGCATCAGCTTGAGCTCCTCCTGGCAGGCGTGCCCCGATACGTGCACCTCTGCCGTGCTGGTCTTGAATACACCCACGCCGTTTTTGGTCAGGGCGTTGATAATCTTTCCGACGAGCTTTTCGTTGCCCGGAATGGGGTGCGAGGAAAGGACCACAAGGTCCTGTCCCGAGAGCTTGACCTTATCGTGCTCGCCGAATGCCATACGGTACAAGGCGGACATGGGCTCGCCCTGGCTCCCCGTGGTAATCAGGCACAGCTGGGCGGGGCGGTATTTCTTCATTTCACCGATATCCACGAGCGTTCCCTCGGGCACGTGCATATAGCCAAGCTCGGTGGCGGCGCGCACGATATTGACCATGCTCCGCCCCATAATCACCACCTTACGGCGGTGGCGGACGGCGGCATCAATAATCTGCTGCACGCGGTGGACGTTGGAGGAGAAGGTGGCGATGATGACCCGCTTTTCCTTATAATTTGAAAAAATGTATTCAATGGAGGAGCCCACGGATTTTTCCGAGGGGGTGTACCCCGGGCGCTCCGCGTTGGTGGACTCGCCCATCATGAGAAGCACGCCCGCCTTACCGATTTCACCGATGCGGGTAATGTCCATCATTTTTCCGTCAATGGGAGAGGTATCCAGCTTGAAATCTCCCGTATGGAACACCATTCCGACGGGGGTGCGGATTGCCAGCGCGCAGGCGTCGGGAATGGAATGATTGACGTGCACGAACTCCACGGAGAAGGCACCCAGCCGCACGGTATCTCCCGCGCGCACCACCTTGAGATTCGGCTTACTTGCAAAGTGGAACTCCTGGAGCTTGTTTTTGAGAATGCCTGCCGTCAGGGCGGTGCAGTAAACGGGAACGGGAAGCTCCTGCAGCACGTAGGGCAAGCCCCCGATATGGTCCTCGTGCCCGTGGGTAATGACAATGCCGCGCACGCGGTCCAGGCGTGCCGTCAGGTACGAAATATCGGGAATGACAAGGTCAACCCCCAGCATATCCCCGTCGGGGAATGCCACGCCGCAGTCAATGAGCATGATATCGTCGCCGTACTCAAGGACCGTGAGATTCTTTCCGATTTCGCCCAATCCTCCAAGAGGAATCACGCGAAGCGCGTGTGCGCCCCCCGCGTTCTTTTGTCCCTTGGACCTGTTGGAGGTGCCGCCCGTCGCCTTGCGCGCGGTGCCTGCGCCCGTCCTGTTCTTGGTCGCGGCGCCACTCGCCGCTCTTTGGTTGCTTGCGGCGCGGGAACGGTTGTAGCCCGTTCGTCCACCGCCGCCGTTGTTTTTGTTTTCAGCTTGCGTCATAAGCGCTCCTTTTCTGCCTCACAGGAGGCACAGCATGGTGATGACGGCGCCTGTCAGGGCGCCTGCTACGTAGAGCAATCCGTCAAGGAGGAGCCGCGGATTGCTTTTTGTTGTTTCCCCGTCCGCCACTTGCGTCGGGGTCTGCCCCTCGCGCGACAGCAGGCGGTTTGCCTCCTCCACCATCGTGGTGCGGGTGGGGGTCTGCCTTGCGGGCTGGGGCTTGACAATCAGGAATGCCTCCTCAAAGAGGGAGCTTTCCGGGGTTTTCAGATGAATGATTTGCTTTTGGGTGCCACGGACCATAGGAATACCTCTTTCAAAAATGGATACTCCATTGTTTACCCGTGGGCAACCGTTTTATACAATACGTATGCACGCGCGTGCACAAACTTGTCCCCGATTTTTCTTAACCGAACAGACGGGCAAACAGCCCCTTGCGCCGCTTGGTGTTTCCCTCTTGCCCTGCCTCGGGTGCGGTGGGCGCCTGTTCCGTCGCCTCTGCCGTCCTGGGTGCGGTCTGCGCTTGCCGTTCGGGCGCCACCCTTGCGTCGGGTGTGGCGGCAGGCGCGGCAGGTGCGCCGTCAAGGGACAGGACGGGGTCCAGAAGCGCGTCTACGCTGACGCCGAACAGGTCGCGCAGGGCGAGCAGGGTCATTGCCTCGGGATAGGACTCTCCCTTTTCCCATTTATAAACGGATTGGCGCGAAACGCCAACCTTCTCCGCCAGGGCCGCCTGGGTATATCCGTGCTTTGCGCGGAGAAATACGAGCTTTTCGTGAAATTGCATGGTGGCTCCCTTCGGTCTTTTTGAAACTGCTCTCTGTGTGTGACGTTGCTTGCTTTTTTAGCCGTGCGTGGGGAATTTGACGGCGGTACCCGATGCCAGCATCCAGGTATCCCCCTCCGGGACGAGGAGAACGTCCACCGTCACGTCCTTGGTCTGCCCCTCGCCACCCGAAACGGTTGCCGTCAGGGTGAGCCGCGCGCGCTCAGCGGATTTGCTGACTACCCGCAGGGAGTCAAGGTCATAGGTCACGGGGTCGGTTTTGATGGGCAAGCCGTTTGAATTGACCATCACGCAGACAAAATTGCCGTTTTTATCGTAGGAATCGTAGCAATAGGCGTAGCTACTGACTCCGTTGTCACCCACAACACTCTTGAAAATGGCGCTCCCCTCTATCTGCTGCACGTAGTCCTCGCTCCAGACGTCCTTCATATAGGAAAGGATATCCGCCACCTTGACAAAGCCAAGGAGGGAGAGCTCTGCGGCATCTGCGGGGTAATACACGCCGACGTTGTCCCCCGTTTCGCAATAGGGAATGCCCTCCTCGTAAAACAGGCGGTTGACGGGGGCGGTCATGGGAATGAGCTCCCGCGCGCGTTCCAGAAGGACCTCGTCCGTCGGAGGAGGCGTCTCCTCGCCGCAGGAAACGAGCCCGAAAAGAAACAGGCACGCCAGGACAAGCGACAAAATTCGTTTCATTGTTCCTCACAACAACAAGGAGGAGCCGCAAAAGCGGCTTCTCCTTGGATTTTTATTCTTCGGTTTCCGTGGGAGTGCCCGGCTCGTCAAAGGCGGAGCCCGTTTCGGTCATGGCATCCCGTCTGCTTTCCTCGGCATCCGCAAGCACGCCTGCCTCTGCCTCCTCCTCAATCTTCTCCTCGCTTGGCAGGCAGGTGAAGTTGTAAATGAGGGCACCCTCCTTCAGGCGCATGACGATGACGCCCGTTGCGGTGCGGCTGTAGCAGTTCACTTGGCTAGCGGGGGTACGGATGATGGTGCCGTCGCTGGTGATAATCATAATATCATCCTCCTCGCTGACGGTGGCGACGGAGGCAAGCTTGCCCGTCTTGTCGGAGATATTCTGACAGCAGACACCCTTACCGCCGCGGTGCAGCATGGTGCGGAACTCCTCAAAGTCCGTCCGCTTGCCGTAGCCCTTTTCGGTCATGGTGAGCAGCTTCTTGGTATCGTCTACCACGGCAACGCCGATGACGAAATCCCCCTCGCGCAGGGTGATGGCACGGACGCCGCGGGCGGTGCGGCCCATAGAGCGCGCCTGCGCCTCCTCAAAACGGACCGCCATACCCTCGTGGGTGGCAATCAAGAGCTCGCAGTCACCCGTGGTGTGGCGCACGTACAGAAGCTCGTCGCCCTCGTCCAGCGTGAGCGCGCGCTTGCCGTTCTTCCTCTGGTACTCGTACTCGGTGAGCA
Organism: Clostridia bacterium; assembly: GCA_017397205.1. Lineage (GTDB taxonomy): Bacteria > Bacillota > Clostridia > Oscillospirales > CAG-272 > UBA1740. The sequence continues at coordinate 8,822 of JAFQJX010000041.1, forward strand.
GGGTACGCTTGATGACACCCTGACGGGTCACCATGGTGAGATATTCGCCCTCGCGGAACTCGTCCACCGTAATGACGGCGGTGAGCTTCTCACCCTCTGCAAGCTCCAGAATATTGACGATATTGGTTCCCTTGGCGTTTCTGCCCGCCTCGGGAATGCGATACACCTTACGGGTATACACCTTTCCGTGGTTGGTGAACATCATCAGCAGAGAATGGCTGTTGCAGACCAGCATATTCTCAACGAAGTCCTCCTCCTTGGTGGTCATACCGATAATGCCCTTGCCGCCGCGATGCTGGGCGGTGTAGGTATCTGCCCGCTGGCGCTTGATATAGCCGCTGTGCGTCATGGTGATGACGCAGGTATGGCGCTCAATCAGATCCTCAATATCAATATCGTCCGCTGCCTCCACGATTTCCGTGCGGCGCTCGTCGCCGAAGCGGTCGCGAATGACAGTCAATTCGTCCTTGATAATCTGCTTGATTTTGTTCTCGTCTGCAAGGATTGCCTCAAGATTTTCCACCGTTTCGCACAGCTTGGCAAGGCGCTCCTCCACCTTCTGCCGCTCCATGCCGGACAGGCGGCCCAGCGTCATTTCCACGATTGCCTGTGCCTGTGCATCCGTCAGGGCAAAGCGCGCCATGAGCGCCTCCTTTGCCGCAGGAATGGACTCGGATTTCTTGATGGTTTCAATGACCTCGTCAATGTGGTCAATGGCAATCTTATAGCCCTCGTAAATGTGCATCTCGCGCAGCGCCTTTTCCAAATCAAAGCGCGTGCGGTTTTCAATGACGCTCATCTGGTGAGCAATATAGTGGTCAAGAATGTCTGCAAGCGGCAGCACCTTGGGCTCTCCGCCGACGAGCGCCAGCATATTGATGGCGCAGGTGTCCTGAAGCTGGGTGTACTTATACAGCTGGTTGAGAATAATCTCTCCGCTGACGTCGCGGCGGTATTCCACCACGATTCTCATGCCCGCTCTGCCCGATTCGTCGCGCAGGCCCGTGATGCCGTCAATCTTCTTATCCTTGACCAGGTCCGCCATGCTGGTAATCAGCATACTCTTGTTGACCATGTAGGGGATTTCGGTAATGATAATGCGGTGCTTGTCCTCCTCAATCTCCGCCTTGGCACGCACGTACACGCGGCCACGCCCCGTGGTATAGGCGTTATACAACCCCGCGGAGCCGTAAATAATGCCCTTTGTGGGGAAATCGGGACCCTTGATGTACTGCATCAGCTCGGGCACGGAGCATTCGGGATTGTCCATGCGGTAGATGGTGCCGTCAATGACCTCGCACAGGTTATGGGGAGGGATATTCGTCGCCATACCGACGGCAATCCCCACGCTTCCGTTGACGAGAATGTTGGGGAAGCGGGAGGGAAGCACGGTCGGCTCGTCACGGGTATTGTCAAAGTTACGGGTCATTTCCACCACGTTCTTTTCAATATCCCGCATCATTTCGTCTGCCAGCCGCGACAGGCGCGCCTCGGTATAACGGTAGGCGGCGGCGCCGTCACCGTCCACGTTACCGAAGTTACCGTGACCCTCAACGAGAGGGCCGCGCAGCGAGAAGGGCTGTGCCAGACGGACCATAGGCTGGTAGACGGCGGCATCACCGTGCGGATGGTACCGACCCAGCACGTTACCTACGGTCGTCGCCGATTTACGGAAGGGCTTATCGTAGGTGAGATGGTCCTCGTACATAGCGTAGAGAATTCTTCTCTGACCCGGCTTCATGCCGTCCCTGACGTCGGGCAGGGCGCGGCTGGTAATGACGGACATGGAATATTCAATAAAGGAGGTTTTTACCTCGTTTTCCATGACGCGGTTTTCTATTTTCTGCTGTTCAATCAGCTCTTCCAGAGACAGTTTCTTATCTTCCATCGTCTTTGTCCTTATCAAATATCCAGATTGGTGGCAAACTTGGCGTTTTTCTCAATGAATTCGCGGCGGGGCTCTACCTGGTCACCCATGAGCAAGGAGAAAACCTCGTCACACGCCATGGCATCTCCGATATCCACCTTGAGCAGGGTGCGGTAGGAGGGGTCCATGGTGGTTTCCCACAGCTGCTCTGCGTCCATTTCACCAAGACCCTTATAGCGCTCTGCCTCGGCGTTGCCGCCGAATACGTCGCGGACAATCTGCTCCTTCTGCTCCTCGTTGAAGGCGTAGTGGATATTTTTGCCCTTGCGGTGAATCTTGTAAAGGGGCGGCTGTGCGAGGAATACGTGCCCGTCCTCAATAAGCTGCCGCATATGGCGGAAGAAGAAGGTCAGAAGCAGGATCCGGATATGAGAGCCGTCTACGTCCGCATCCGCCATGATAATGATTTTTCCGTAGCGAAGCTTGGCAATATCAAACTCGTCACCGATGCCGCAGCCAAGCGCCTGAATAATCGGAATCAGGGACTGATTGCCGTACACCTTGTCAATACGGCTCTTTTCTACGTTGAGCACCTTACCGCGCAGGGGCAGAATTGCCTGGAAGCGGGAGTCGCGTCCGTCCTTTGCGGAGCCGCCTGCGGAGTCACCCTCTACCAGGTACAGCTCGGTCAGCTCGGTGCGCCGTTCCTGGCAGTCGGCAAGCTTGCCGGGCAGGGTAGAGCCCTCCAGAACGTTCTTGCGGCGGGTCAGCTCTCTTGCCTTTCTTGCCGCCTCACGCGCACGGTTGGCTGTCATTGCCTTTTCTAAAACGATTTTACCGACGGAGGGGTTTTCCTCAAGAAATTCCGCCAGTTTTTTGGTCACGGTGGAGTCCACCAGCGTTCGTATTTCGGAGTTGCCGAGCTTTGCCTTGGTCTGGCTTTCAAACTGTGCGTCCTCCAGCTTGACGCTGATGACGACGGTAAGACCCTCGCGCACGTCCTCGCCCGAAAGCGCCTTATCCGCCTCCTTGAGAATGCCCATTCTCTTGCCGTAATCGTTGAGCACCTTGGTCAGGGCGGCCTTGAAGCCCGTTTCGTGGGTACCGCCCTCTACGGTTGCCATGTTGTTGGCAAAGGAAACGATGGTTTCGTTGTAGGTATCGTTGTACTGCATTGCCACCTCGGCAATGGAGCCGTTGAGCTCTCCGCGCATATAAATGACCTGCGGGTGAAGCATAGAGCAATGCTTGAGAGAATTGATATATTCCACGAAGCTGGTGATACCGCCCTCGTAGTGGAGAATCTCCTCTCTCTCCTTGCCCTGTCTCTTATCGCGTAACTCAATTCTCGCGCCTGCGTTGAGGAAGGATTGCTCACGCATACGGGTGAGAAGAATCTCAAAATCAAATACCGTCTCCTCAAAAATCGTGGGGTCGGGCTTGAAATGAACGGTCACGCCGTGCTTGTCCGTTTCACCGATGCAGGCAAAGGGACGCGCCACGTTTCCTCTTTCAAAGCGCTCGGTATAAATATGTCCGTCACGGTGGTTGGTGACCTCCATCCATTCGGACAGGGCGTTGGTAACGGAGGCACCCACGCCGTGCAGACCTCCCGCCATTTTATATCCGCCGCCGCCAAACTTACCGCCCGCGTGCAGCTTGGTATAAATGACCTCCAGGGTGGGCTTTCCCGTCTTTTCGTTAAAGCCCGAGGGAATCCCGCGCCCGTCGTCCTCTACCGTGATAGAATTATCCTCATTGATGGTGACCCGAATGGTGGTACAGCCACCGTTCATGACCTCGTCAATGGAGTTATCCACAATTTCGTATACCAGGTGGTGAAGCCCACGCAAAGAGGTCGTCCCGATATACATACCGGGGCGCTTTCTGACGGCCTCAAGTCCCTCAAGCACCTGAATCTGGCTATCGCCGTAGTCAGCCATTTCAGGGGTTTCCTGATGCATGATGTCTTCCATTTTTTATTCCTCCAAGTCACCTATGGGTGCATTTACTCTTGTTTTCAGCCCCTGCGTTGAGATGCGGGACAGCTTAATCTCTCCCCCCTCCAAAAGGAGAAAGGAACGCGGTAAATCCGTGTCATAATAGGTTACGTTTCCCTTTTTTTGCTCGCGTGAAAGAAAATCCCTGCCCGCAGAGGAAAGCGAAACGCTGTCCAAATCAAAAATACCGATGATATTCTTTTTCTTAACCGTCTGTCCGTTCCCGATGTGTAAAAACATAGCTTCCTCCGTCGACGGATATTTTGTGATACCCCCTGTCCTCCTCAAGGGCTTCGCAGGAGGTGAGTATCAGCTGCTTTTCCTTCATTTCACGTAACACAAACTGTCGCCGCCCCTCGTCCAGCTCGCTGAGCACGTCGTCAAAGAGAAAGACGGGATATTCCCCTGTCAGGGCGTGGCTGTATTCTCCCTCTGCCAGCTTGATGGCATGCACGGAGGAGCGCTGCTGCCCCTGAGATGCAAACTGTCTTGCGGAAACGCCGTTGATTTTAATTTCAAGGTCATCCCTGTGAATCCCGAAAAGAGAGCATCCGGCTGCCGTTTCCCGCGGCAGATTTTGCGAAAATATCCGCCTGTATGCCTCTTTGATTTCCGTTTCACACTCTCCCGTGACGTCCGCCACGTAGGAAAGTGAAAGACGTTCCCTGTCCGAGGAGATTTCCTTCATCAGCTCCTCAGCAAAGGGGGACAGACCCTCTACGTATTTTTTTCGTCTTAAATAAATCGCCGTCGCAACCTCTGCCATTTTTTCACCCCAGGCAAGCAGCTCGTTCTGGTCAACGTAGCCGCCCTTCTGGGCAGTTTTCAAAAGATAGTTGCGATTTTCTAAAATTTTGTTGTACTCCGTACAAAAATAGAGATAGCTTTTGTCGCTCTGAGAAATAGCAACGTTGAGTAGCTCCCGCCGTCCGTCGGGACCCGCCTTGATAATTTGCAGATGCTCGGGGTGAAACAGCACCGCGCGGAAGCTTCCGATCATATCGCTGAGCTTGGAAAGCCGCACGCCGTTGCGGTGTCTTGTTCTCGTGCCCTCCGTCAGTTCATAGGAAAGCGTCTGGTCCCGCCCGTCGCCGTGATAGGAAATGCCAATGGAAAAGCCGTTTTCTCCAAAGCGCACCATATCGGCATCCTTGGCGGCGCGAAAGCTTTTTCCGCGCGCAAAGTAATAAATTCCCTCAAGGGCGTTGGTTTTTCCCTGTGCGTTTTTGCCGCTGAGGACGTTGACGCCAGGATAAAAATCTATCTCGCAGCTCTCTATATTGCGGAAATTTTCTGCCCGAAAGCGCTTGATGTACATCAGCTCATGCGTACGGGAAGCAGCATATAGAAGGAGTGTTCGCCCTCCTTCTCCTCTGCGGGAACAACCGTCATTGCCTGATTGACGCTCTTAAGACCGAGGCGCAGCGTATCTGCCTCGCAGGCGCGCACGTTGTTGATCAGGTAGCGGCAGTTAAAGCCGATTGAAATCTCCTCTCCCTCGTGCTGACAGGGCATTTCGTCGTATACTCTGCCGCTGGAGGAGGTGGAAATCAGCATCAGCTTGCCGTTTGAGATTTCAATTTTTACGTAGTTGCGGCCGCTGACCTGTCCCTTTTCGTCTGCCACGAGCAGGGCTCTTTCAAGCCCGGAAATCAGGCGGTCTCTTTCCAGGGTGACGAAAATCGTCTGATCCTTGGGCTTGGTTCTTTCATAATCAAAATACTCTCCGTCAATCAGACGAGTAAAGAAAATCAGCCCCTCGGTTTTGAGAATGGCGTGCTTTCTTGCAAGATACAGCTTGACAGTTTCCTTTTTATCGGCAAGCAGCTTGACAATTTCATTCAGAGCATGTCCCGGCAGAATAAAGGAGAAGTTTTCCTCCTCAATTTCACCAACGCTCTTGATTTCACACTCCATGGTGCACTCGGAAAGAGAATAGGCGTCGCAGGAAACGAGCTTGATCTGATTCTGACGAATGCAGAAATAGGCACCGCAGAGGTTGGGGCGGCTTTCGTTGTCGGAGACGCTGTGAAGCACTCTTACAATCATGGAGCGCAGCTTCTCTGCCTCAATTTCAAAGCCCTTGTCGCCCGACAGTTCGGGAAGCCCGGGGAAATCGGCACCGCCGATGGCATACATGGTGAAGTTCGAGGTTTCGCAGCTGATTTTCACGGACAGCTTCTGGTCCACCTCCAGCGTAATCTCGCCGTTGTCCATGACCTTGATAATCTGCATCAGGCGCTGTGCGTTGATAATATAGCTGCCACCCTCTACCACCTCGGTTGCCTCAAAGACGGTACGGGTGCCCTTATTCATATCGTAGGTGGAGAAGCGCACGGTGTTCCCACCCATGGTTTCTATCAGCACACCCTCCAGGGAGGTAATGGTATTCTTATTGGAAACGGTGCCCATCACAGGATACAGGTTTTCAAGGAGCTCTTGCTTTGTAAATACAATTTTCATTTGTTCGTTCCTTTCGGCGGCAAAAAATTATGATTGATTTGTTTTTATAGTAGGTAGTAGCAGTAGTAGAGCGGTGTCAATATGTGCAAAACTTGCGGTGATGCCGTTTTCCTCGGCTTTTCGCTGACGGAAAAAGAAAAATAGGCGCTGTCAGTATTCTGTTTGTAGTGACAAAACGAAGCTGTCGCAAAAATGAACGGAGTTATTGACAAAGGAATTGACTGTCAAATTGACAGGTTTTTGACAGGGTTTTTTTGTCTTACGCCTGTTTTTTTATCTTGGCGGTCAGGGTATCCACGTCACGCCTCGTGTCCTCGTTCTTTTCCATCATTTCCTCAATTTTATTGTTGGCAGAAATGACGTTTGCGTGGTTACAGCCAAAGAGAGAGCCGATATACGAGAGGGAAAAGTCCGTCAGGGTGCGGAGCAGATACATACAAACGTGCCTTGCATACACGACGCTTGCCTGTCTGCGGCTTCCCTTAATGGTATCCACGGGCACGTCAAAGTACAGGGAAACCTCGCGGAAAATGCGGTCCGCCACGAAGGTTGTTTCTTCATTTTGGGACTGCACGTCCAAAAGCGCCTTTTTGACGCTGTCCAGCGTGACGGGGGTTTTCGTCAGAAGATGCATGGCGCTCAGCTTTCTGAGAGCCCCCTCAATGGTGCGGATATTGTTTTTGATTTTCTTTGCGATATAGGTAATGATTTCAGGGGAGAGCTCCATTCCCATTTTCTCCGCCTTATGCTTGATAATGGCGGCGCGAAGCTCGGGCGTCGGGGGTTGGATATCCGCAATCAGACCCCATTCAAAGCGGGTACGCAGGCGGTCCGTCAGATTTTTGATTTCATAGGGAGGACGGTCGCTTGTCAGAATGATTTGCTTCTGATTTTCGTACATGGCGTTGAAGGTGTTGAAAAACTCCTCCTGAATGGCGTTTTTGCCGGCAATAAAATGGATATCGTCAATCAGAAGCACGTCCGCGCTGCGGTATTTCTGGCGGAACTCCGCCGTGGAGTTGCGCGAAACGCTTTCAATCAGCTCGTTTCCAAAATCCTCGCCGCGCACGTAGACGATTCTTGCATCGGGGGTGCGGACCTTGATTTCATTGGTAACGGCGTACAGGAGATGCGTTTTTCCAAGGCCGCTGGGTCCGTAAATAAACAGGGGGTTATATTTTTCCTCCAGCGGGTCGGTCAGAATTTCCTCGTCCGTCGTAAAGGACTGTGCAACGGCAAGGCAGGCGGCGTGAGCAAAGCGGTTGCTGTCGCCGACGACGAAATTATCAAAGGTATATCCCGCAACGGGCTCCTTTCTTTCAAGCAGCTCCGTCAGGCGCTCCTTTTCCTCTCTGTCGCGCCGCTCCTCCTCCTCCTCAACAGGGTCGGGAAGTGCCGCCGCCTCACGGCGAAGCTGCTCCATATCCACGTCGCGCACGGAAATTTCAACCTGAACGGCAAACCCGAGGACCTCACGGAAGGCAGAGGAAAGGGAATCCATATGATGCGTCAGCAGCACGTTTTTCTTGAACGCATTGACGGTGGAAACGGTGACGGTGCTGTCCTTGATTTCCTCAATCTGAAGCTCGCTAAACCACAAATTAAAAACGGTTTTTGAAAATTGACCGTCCAGAATTGCAAGCACCGCGGCTTCAATATCCTTGTAAACTTCCATGTGTTCATCCTTTCACGTCGGATTTGTACAAAACCTATATTATTTTACTATAATAATAGTTATAAATCAATCACACACACGCGCGAGATAATAATTATTAACAATATATTTACATTTTAAAAGGAAAAAACAACAAAAAAAGACCTGTTCGGTGCATAAAAAACGCCCCCGAAAGAGATAACTGTAAAAAAAGGAGCACGGTATGGATAAACAAACGTACGGGGCGCTCGTCAAGCGCCGCGCGGCAAGGACGCGGGTTACCTCCAACTGCCTGCACGCATTTTTGTGCGGCGGAGCAATCTGCGCCGCAGGACAGCTGCTGACGGAGCTGTATCTGTTTCTCGGCATGGCACAAAGGGATGCCTCCACCACAACGACCATTACCCTGATTTTTGTTGCCGCCTCTCTGACGGGCATCGGCGTCTTTGACCGCATTGCCCGCTTTGCGGGGGCAGGGACCCTGCTTCCCGTGACGGGATTTGCCAACGCCGTGGTTTCCCCCGCGATTGACAACAAAAGCGAGGGGCTCGTCGTCGGGGTAGGGGCAAAAATCTTTACTGTGGCAGGGCCCGTATTGCTGTTTGCAACGCTTTCGGGGGTTGTGTGGGGGGTTATTTACTATGTTATTTCACTTTTTGCGTGAGGCAAGGGATGCAGACGGTATTTGAATTCAAAGAGAAAATAGAGGTGTTTTCCTGGGCGTCAGCCGTGGGAAAATCGGAGCATGACGGTCCCCTCGGGCGCCTGTTTGATTTCTGGGACGAAACGGACCGATTCGGAAAAAACACCTGGGAGCTGGCAGAGAGTGAGTTGTCTCACGCCGTCCTTGCGCTTGCGCTCAAGCGGGCAGGGCTTTCGCACCGCGAGGTGGCGTTTTTGTTCTCGGGGGACCTGCAAAATCAATGCGTGGCGTCCTCTGCGGCGCACGTAGAGGAGGAGATTCCCTTTCTTGGAATATACGGCGCCTGCTCCACCTGTACGGAGGGGCTTCTGCTTTCGGCGGTGATGCTGAATGCAGCGGAGGAGCCGCTTGTCGGCGCCGCCGTCACCACCTCGCACAACAGCGCGGCGGAACGGCAGTTCCGCACCCCGATTGAATACGGCGGACAAAGAAGCCCCACGGCACAGTGGACGGCAACGGCAGGCGGTGCCTTTCTTCTTAGGAGAGGGGAACAACATCCCCACATTGTCAGGGCGATGCCCGGTATTATGGTGGACGGAGGGATCAAGGATGCCTCCAATATGGGTGCGGCAATGGCGCCTGCCGCCGCCGCAAGCATTCTGTCCTACCTCCGTCTGACGGGCACCGCCCCCGCCGATTACGACGCCATCGTGACGGGGGACCTCGGGCGGGAGGGCTCCGCCCTGCTTGAAATGCTGCTGCGGGAAAAGGGCGTTTTTCTTGGCGACAGGCACAGGGACTGCGGCAATATGATGTATGACCCCAAGAAAAGCGACTGTCACGCGGGCGGCTCGGGCTGTGGCTGCAGCGCCGCCGTGCTGGCGGGGCATTTTCTGCCGTGCCTCGCGGAGGGAGAGTATCGGCGTATTTTGTTTTTGTCAACGGGGGCGCTTATGAGCCCCGCCTCCATTCAGCAGGGAGGCAGCATTATCGGGGTCGCGCCCGTCATTGAGCTTGTGGGAGGAAATGGAAATGGGTGAGCTTTTGCTTCATACGGTGCGTGCCTTTCTTGTCGGCGGTGCGCTTTGCATCTGCGCGCAGCTGCTGATCGACCTGACCGCCCTGACCCCCGCGCGCATTCTCGTGGTGTTCGAGGTGGCTGGGGTGGCGCTGGGGGCGCTCGGTATCTTTGAACCGCTTCTTGAATTTGCGGGGGCGGGCGTCGGCGTTCCTTTGCTTGGCTTTGGCGGTGTCATTGCCAGGGGCGTGCGCGAGGCGGTGGACGAGCAGGGGCTGCTCGGGGTCATGACGGGGCCGCTTTCTGCCGCGGCGGGCGGTACCACCGCCGCGCTGGTGTTTGGGTATCTCGTGTGCCTCCTCTTCCGTGCCAAGCCAAAGTCGCAAACCTGAAAAAAGAAAAGAGAGAACAAATCGGTTGTGTCCGAAATGCTCTCTCTTTTGTTAGTGAAGTTTTTGCTACGCACAAGTGAAGCTACTGCGCAGTGAAGCTCGTGTGCTCCGTTAAGGAAGCACGCAATTTTAAAAAATAGCAAAACCCCTATAAAACCAGGCGCCGCGCTGCCTGGCGGCGCACAAAAGCCCGTGGGATTTGTGTTTTGTGACTTCAGTATACGGGGGGCATGTTTTTGATTTCTTTTTGAAATGTTTGCGTTTTGTTAATCCTGAAAAAGAAAAACGCCCTCTCGCCACCAAAAAGCGAGAGGGCGCTTGTTTTTTAAGGTGAAAGGAAAAGGCGGAGCAGGGCGGTGAGGTCGCCTAAGGGGTCGTAGCCCACCGTGTAGGCAAGGACGTTGCGCACGATGCAAAATACAACTGCCGCGGCAGGGGCAAGGAGGGAAATCCACCAGGGGGAAAGACGCAGAATGGCAGGGCGCCGCCTGATACAGGCAAGCAGGACCGTGCCGTCATACCACACGAGGGTCAGAATGCCGACGAACAGGGCGGGGTACAGCACGAGGGCGTCCCACAGCCGCCCCTGTGCAAGAGCGAGCACGGCGCGGGTGCCGCCGCACCCGGGGCAATAGACGTGCAGGGTGTCCCGCAGATAGCACGCGCCAAGGCGAAGTGCTCCCCAGCCGCGGCTGACCTGCTCCAGGAGCAAAAACAAAAGAAAGAAAAGGAGAAGGGACAAATTGATAAGCAGCGCCACCCTTGCGGCGCGACGAAGCGGACGGGTCACGGCAGTCTCCTTTCTTTTTCCTTTATTGTACCACAAAAACAAAAATCGGGCAAGACGGTTGCAATTTCCGCAAAAAACAGGTACAATAAAGAAAAAGGAAGAAAAGGAGCAATACCATGACAGACAACGAACAGTTTGACCCCTTCCGCTCGGGCGAGGAGGAACAGCCCCGGGGTGGGCAAGCACCCAACCCCGACACGGGATACGGCTCCTTCGGCAGAGGCGCGCAGGGCGAGGAGCCCCCGCATAGCGAGGACGGTCGCGGACAGACGCAGGGCAGCTTTTACGGCCCCGAATATTTTGGCGGCGCCTATCAGCCGTGGGGCGGCGCACCCACACCCGCACCCGTTCCGCCGAAAACAAACGGCTTTGCAATCGCCTCCCTTTCCTGCGGCATTGCCTCCCTTGTGATTTGCTGCGCGTTTTCGGGCGCCATCAGCTTGGTGCTCGGCATTCTCGGCATCGTCTTTGCAGGGGTGTCGCGGCGCGGCGAGCCCATGACGGGAATGGCAAAGGCGGGCATGATTTGCGGCATTGTTGCCCTCGTGTTTTCCGTGATTGCCATCCTGCTCAGCACGGTGTTCTATGCGGCGCTTGAGGAGCTGATTGGGGAGATGGAGAACGGCTACGGCGAGTATGCCGCGCGCGTGCTCTCCCAGTTCAAGGGCTGGCTGAAATAACAAAGTGAAAACAAAGAGCAGACGGTGGCGTCTGCTCTTTTTCTTTTGTCAAGGCGAAGCCGCGTTTACGGGGCGTCCTGCTCTCTTTGCGCGCTCCTTTTTCTGAAAAACAGCAGGCGGGCAACGCGGCTCTGCTTATCACGCACGGGGGGAGAGAAAATGCTGACGAGCAGCGCCTTCATTTCACGGTCGGTGTATCTTTTTTCACAGCAAGCGGTTTGTTTCATGCCTTTGTACCTCCTTTTTACACTCTTATCTTAACAAAGGAGAGGTACGATAAAACGGACCGAGAATATGCACCTGCGGTGCGAGATATAACCGCCTACGGCGGCGTGATATGGCGGCATACGCCGCGTGATATGCACCTGCGGTGCGTGATATGCCAACTGCGTTGGCGTGATATAGCCCTTCGGGCGTGCAGCACTCGCGGAGCGAGATATGCACCTGCGGCGCGTGGTATTCGTGCTACGCACGGTGAAGTTTTTGCTGACGCAAAAGTGAAGTTTGTGCTTCGCACAAGTGAAGTCCGTCTGCGACGGATGAAGTCCACCTGCGGTGATAGAAGCGACTTGTGCGATGAAGTCCTGCGGAGCAGGATGGCGCGGCTGGCGCCGCGTGAATACGGGGGCAAGGCGAAAGAAAAGGAGTACGAACGCACCGTACTCCTTTTTCTTTGGGAAATTATTTGTTAAGAAGAATCTCTACCAGGGCAAGCGCTTCAGGCACCTTGGAGGTATCCTGACCGCCCGACATGGCAAAGTCGGGTCTGCCGCCGCCTCTGCCGCCCGTGACGGCAGAAACCTCGCGCAGAATATTTCCTGCGTGTGCGCCAAGCTTGACTGCCTCCGCGCCACAGCAGGCAACGAAGTTCAGCTTGCCCTCGCTTTGCAGGGCAAAGACGGCAACGACGTTCGGGAAGCGGTCTTTGAGCGAATCGCACAGGGCGCGTGCCCCGTCGGGCCGCATTTCAAGGGATGCCGTGAGCAGGCGGTAGGCGCCGCACTCCCGCATCTGGGAGAGAAGCCCCTCCAGCTTTGCCTGAGACAGGGCGGCGTTGGCACGGTCCACCTCACGGTGTGCCTCCTTGATTTCCTCCTCCACCGCCTTGGCGCGGCGGGGCAGGTCGAGGACGTTTGCCGCCTTCAGGGTACGGGCGGTTTCGGTGAGAAGCGCCTCCTTTTCACAAAGAAGCCCCAGCACGTTGAGACCCGTCACACCCTCTACGCGGCGGACGCCTGCCGCCACGGAGGTTTCGCTGACAATCTTGAACAGTCCGATATTTCCCGTGCTTGCAACGTGGGTACCGCCGCAGAACTCAATGGAATAGTCCCCCATCTGTACTACGCGGACGGTATCGCCGTACTTTTCGTCAAAGAGCATCATAGCGCCCATCTTACGGGCGGAGTCAATATCGGTGACGGTGGTGGTGCAGGCGTATGCGGCGAGGATTTCGCGGTTGACCTCCTCCTCCACCCGTGCAAGCTCCTCAGCCGTCAGGGCGGCAAAGTGGGTAAAGTCAAAGCGCACGCGCGCCTCGTCTACGTAGGAGCCCGCCTGCTCCACGTGCGTGCCAAGCACGCGGCGGAGCGCCGCCTGAAGCAGGTGGCAGGCAGAGTGGTTGCGGCGAATGGCGTCACGGCGGGCGCCGTCAACGGTTAGCGTCAGGGTATCTCCTACCTTGACGGCTCCGTCCGTCACGCGGCACAGGTGCAGATAGACACCGTCGGACTTTTTGGTGTCGGTGATTTCCAGCGAGGTGCCGTCGCCCTCGGCGACGCCTGTGTCACCTACCTGACCGCCGCCCTCGCCGTAAAAGACGGTGCGGTCAAAAATCAGGGTGCAATCGCCCTCGCTTACGGTGTCCGCGGCGCCCTCCTCGGTCAGAATGGCGAGCACGGTTGCCTCGCAGGCGGTGGCGTCGTAGCCCAGGAACTCCGTTTTCGCAAGCGCGGACAGAGAGCTGTCGCGGTCGTCTGCCCAGCCGCTGATATTGCCGCGTGCGGCACGCGCACGGGTGCGCTGCTCCTCCATGAGGGCGCGGAAGGCGCTCTCGTCTACGGAAAGCCCTGCCTCCTCCGCCATTTCACGGGAGAGGTCAAAGGGGAAGCCGTAGGTATCGTACAGGCGGAAGACGTCGGCGGCGGCAAGTGCCCCCTCGCCTTTCTCCTTTGCGGCGCTGACAAGGTCCGTCAGCATGGAAATGCCCGCGTCAATCGTGGCATCAAAGCGCTCCTCCTCAAGGGAAAGCACCTTGAGAATGTAGTCCTGCTTTTCGGCAAGCTCGGGATAGGCGTCCTTGCTTTCGCCGATGGCAACGAGGCAGACGTCCGTCATAAAGCGGTGGGAGATGCCCAGCAGCTTTCCGTGGCGGCAGGCGCGGCGGATGATGCGGCGAAGCACGTAGCCACGCCCCTCGTTAGAGGGAATGACGCCGTCGCAAATCATAAAGGTGGCGCTGCGGATATGGTCGGTAATGACGCGGATGGAAACGTCGTCGTCCGCCCGCTCTCCGTAGGACTTGCCTGCGATTTCACAGACGGTGTCCAGGATTTTGCGGATGCTGTCCACCTCGAACATATTGTCCACACCCTGCAGCACACAGGCAAGGCGCTCCAGCCCCATGCCCGTGTCAATGTTCTTTTGGGCAAGCTCGGTGTAGCCGCCCTTTCCGTCGCTGTCAAACTGGCTGAACACGTTGTTCCAGATTTCCATAAAGCGGTCGCAGTCACAGCCGGGGCGGCAATCGGGGGAGCCGCAGCCGTACTTTTCACCGCGGTCAAAGTAGATTTCGGAGCAGGGACCGCAGGGACCCGTGCCGTGCTCCCAGAAGTTGTCCGCCTTGCCAAGTCGGGTAATGCGCTCGGCAGGAACGCCAATCACCTCGTTCCACAGGCGGTACGCCTCGTCGTCCTCCTCGTAAACGGAGGGCCAGAGCAGCTCGGCGGGAATGTCCAGCCACTCGGGGGAGTGCAGGAACTCCCACGCCCACGGAATTGCCTGGTCCTTGAAATAGTCGCCAAAGGAGAAGTTGCCCAGCATCTCAAAGAAGGAGCCGTGACGGGCGGTGTGTCCCACGCGCTCGAGGTCCGGGGTGCGGATGCACTTCTGACAGGTGGTCACGCGGTTGCGGGGAGGGGGTACCTCTCCCGTAAAGAACTTTTTCATGGGAGCCATTCCCGAGTTGATGAGCAACAGGGATTTGTCCCCGCGCGGCACCAGAGAAAAGCTCGGCAGGCGCAGGTGGCCCTTGCTTTCAAAGAAAGAGAGATATTTTTCACGCAGGTCATTAAGACTTGTCCACTTCATTGGTTGTTTCCTCCGTGGGTCATGCATTTACTGAATTAACAGGGGATATTGTATCACGCGCGAGTGCGCTTGTCAAGGGAAAGGTGCCCCTATGGGGCAGGCGGCTCGTCGGGGACCTCGTAGCAAAGTCCGCTCTGAAGCGCATACAGGTACGTGTGGGTGGGCCTTTTTCCGAAAATCAGCTCGGCCGCCAGCGCATAGTAGCGCAGCTGGGTGCCGTGGCGCCCCACCAGCTTGCGGGCGGCAAGCTGCGGACTTTCCAGCTCCTCTCGGGTCAGACGGTCGGTTTTGTAATCCACCAGAATGAGCTCACCCTCCTCGGTTTCTATCAGGGCGTCAATGACACCCTGGACGAACAGGTTTTCTCCCTCCAGCGCCGCGCGGCGCGCAGGGTCCTCGGTAAACAGGGCTGCCGGCAGGTAGGTGTTGAAGCGGAATTCACGCCGCACGAGGCGGGCGCCCAGCAGGTCGGACAGCAGGGAGGAGGCACGGAAGATCCGAAGCTCCTCGCGGCGAATCAGGCGCACCGTTTCGGGGGAGAGAAACTTTTCTCTTTCCAGGCGCGCAAGCTCCTCCTCCACACCCCGCTCGGCAAGTGCCCCAAAGTCGCAGAACTGCAAAAACAGGTGGGTTGCAATTCCTCGGTCGGTGGGCGCGGGGGGCTGTGCCCCTGCATACGCCTCGGGCATACGCCGCCATTTTTCGGGGCGGTCTCCGTCCTCCCCGTCGGGCGGTGCAAGGGGCACCGCCTCCTCCTCCGTGCCGTCCAGCAGGGCGGGGTAGACCTTGGAAACGGAAAGCTTTTTGGGAAGCCCCGCAAGATGGGCAAAGGGATAGCGGAAGTCAAGGCGGCGCCGCAAAAGCGCCTCCTGCGCTCTTATTTCCTCGTCGGTGGGCGCCGATCGTCCTGCGTCCTCTGCGACGTCCTCCACGGGGGAGGGCTCGGGGTTGACGAGCAGTGTGGCAACGGAGGGGTCGTCCCCGAGTGCCGCAAGCACCCACGCCATATAAGATGGCAGGCGCAAAAACGCATAGCGGTCCTTGTGGGCACGCGCCGCCTCCACGCGCTCAAGGAGCGAGGAAACGTAGGAGCGGCGGGCAACGGAGCCCGTCACGTACAGGCGCTCCTGCGCGCGCGTCAGCGCAACGTAAAGCAGGCGCATTTCCTCCTGCCTGTCCGCATCCGTAACGGCTCTTTCCGCAAGCCGTCTGACGGGGTTTTCCGCAATCGCGGAGCTCCCCTCCTCGCGCAGGCGGAGGGCAAGCCCCAGCTTGCCGTCACAAAGCAGGGTGGCAGAGAGGTCGGCGCTTGAAAACGGCGCGCCGCAGCCGCACACGAACACGACGGGGTATTCCAGACCCTTGGAGCCGTGAACGGTGGAAATCACCACGCGGTCGGCGGCATCTCCGCCCTTGGGGGGAGAGAAGGTGGCTCCGCTTTCAATCTGGGAGTTGATAAAGCGAATAAAGCGATACAGCCTCTCGCCCGAGGCGGCGCCGTAGTTGCGCGCGTAGTGATAGAGAAGCTTGAGGTTTGCTTCGCCTCCTCCTCCGTCCGCTCCTGCGATGCTCATCAGGGGCGTTTCGGCAAAGAGAAGCCGCAAAAGCTTGTCAGGGCTCTCGGTGCGTGCCACCTCACGGAAGCGCGCGAGCTGACAAAGGAACGCCGTGCCGCGCGAAAAATCGGGGTGTGCCTCGCAATACAGCACGAGCGCGTCGTAAAGGGAGGGTGCCTCGGGGGAGGCGCGGCGCACGAGCGTCAGGTCATCGGAGGAAAAGCCGTACAAGGGCGAACAAAGAACGGCGGACAGGGGGATATCCTGCAGGGGGTTGTCCACCGTGTTGAGAAGCGCCAGCGCAAGCAGCACCTCGGGGCAGCTGAAGAAGTCGGTATCCTTTGGCTTGCAGCTGTCAATTCCAAGACGGGCAAGCGCCTCGCGGTAGGGGGCGTATTTGGAGTTGGCGCTCCGCATGAGAATGGCAATATCCCCCGGGTGGAGGGGCGTGCCGTCGCGGCGGGTGCCGTTTCTGAGCAGGTCTGCAATCTGCGAGGCGACCCACGCCACCTCGGGCGTGACGGTGTCGTCCTCGTCCTCCTCGCCGTCGGGGGAGTCACCCTCCAGCGCCGCCTCCAGTGCCTGCATATCCCGCTCGTAAAGATCCTTTGCGCGGGGCAGCTCCTCGGGGGTGGCGGGGGTATCCTTGTGCTCCCGTCCAAACAGCGCAACGACGGGTGTAAAGGCGGGGGGAAGCCCCTCCTCCGACCTGCTTGCGCGCAGGTTGTCGGCGTCCTCGCGGTAGCCGATGGAATCGCCCGCGGCACCGAACACGGTGGAGAACACGCGGTTGATAAAGCCAATCACCGCCCTGTCCGAGCGGAAATTATAGCTCATAAAATGGCACACGCAGGGGTGGTCCTCCTCGCCGAGAGGCGGGAAGGCGCGCCGCAGGGCGGCAAAAATATCCGGCTCCGCATGGCGGAAGCGGTAAATGGATTGCTTGATATCTCCAACGAGGAAGCGGGCGCGCTCTCCGCTGATTGCCTCAAACACGGCGTGCTGAAGCGGATTGACGTCCTGGTATTCGTCCACGCAGACGGCGTCGTACTCCTGCGCCAGCGCATGGGCAACCTCCGTCCGCTCCCCGTTTTGCAGGAGCAGGGAATAGGTCAGGCGGTTGACGGTTGCAAAATCGTAAGAGGCGCGCGCGTGGCACGCATCAAGAAAGCGCCCCTCAAAGCAGGAGAGCAGCCGCCACAGCACCAGGCACTCCTCGCCCAGCCGACGGAGAAGCGTTGCCCACGCCGCCTCGTCATAGTAGAACAGGGGGCGGATGCGCTTGGCGAGGTCCTCGCGGAGGGAGGAGCAGGTTGCCTTGACCGCTTCCAGCAGGGGCGCGCTTTCCTCGCTGTGCTTCTTGCCCGGCTTGAGCGTGGGAAAGGAGGTTTCCGCCAGCGCCGAGAGGTGCGGATAGGAGCGGACGGGGCTTGCAAGGTCGCGCGCGAAATTCACGTACGTCCCCAACGCGTCAAGATAAGCGGCGGGCAGGTCCGCGTCGCCGCGCAGGGCGTCCAGGAGGGGCGAAAGCCGCGCCTCGTAATGGGAGCCGAAGCCGCGCAGCTCGTCAAGGAGGAGCCCGCCCCACTTGGTATCAAGGAGCGGACGGGCGCTGTCGGACAGGTATTCGTCCGCCCAGCGCTTCAGGGCATCCACGCCCTCGGTGAGGGATTCCAGCTTTTTCGTCAACTCGTGGAGCAGCTCGGGCAGAGTGCTCTCCTGCCGCACGCCTACGAGATGATAGGAAAGGCGGCAGAACTCCTCGGCACTAACGCCCGGCACAAGGCCCGCGTACCCCTCGGCGACAAGGTCGGAAAGAAGGGACAGGCGGAGCAGATTTGCCTCCTGCTCGTCCAGAATACGGAAGCCCTCGGAAACGCCTGCCTCCGCCGCAAAGCGACGCAGGATTCCGATGCAGAAGGAATCAATGGTGGAAATGCTTGCCGTCGGCAGCAGGCGCAGCTGGCTGGCAAGAAATTCGTCGTCGGGGCTTGCAAGAACGGCATCTCCCAGCGCCGCGCCAATGCGCGCACGCAGCTCTGCCGCCGCGCTCCGCGTAAAGGTGACGGCGAGAATGCGGGAGAGGGGGATTCGCCTTGCAGGGTCCGTCAGGGATTCAATAATGCGCTGGGTCAGCACCGCCGTTTTACCAGACCCTGCGGCGGCGGAGAGCAGCATGGTGCAGTCGCGCCTTTCAATGGCAAGCGCCTGCTCGGGGGTCCAGCGTTTTTTGGTCGTTTCTGCCATAGGGTCCTTTCTCGGGCGGGCGCCCGTTTGCTTCGTGATTTTTTACGCTTGCTGTTTGCAAGCCGTGCGCTACGGTTGCTTTTTTGGGTAGGTTACAAAACGAACAGCGTGACGGCGCGGACGGTGTCGGGGTCCTCCTCGGGGATTTCGCCAAGGGCGAAAAAGCCGTTTGCGTCCACAAGGCGCAGGCGCGTGCCGGCGGGGTAATTGATCTTCAGCTTTCTCCTTGCGAGGCGCTGACCGTGGCGCAACAGGCGCGCGTAAAACTCCTCCACCCGAACGGCGGGGAGGTGACGGAACAGATGCTCTACGGGAACGAGCAGGGAAAGGCGCTCCTCCTCGGTCATTGCCTCAAGCTCCGATAGCGTATGCGCCTCGGCAAGGGAGAAGCCCGCCGCCTCGGCGCGGCAAAGGGACGTCATCACGCCGCCACAGCCAAGCGCGGCGCCGATATCGGCGCAAAGGGTGCGGATATAGGTGCCCTTGGAGCAGACCACGTCAAGCGTGTACTCCCCGCTATCCAGCGGTGTGACGTCCAGGCGGTATACTGTGATAGGACGCGGCTCGCGCGGCACCTCCTTGCCCTCGCGGGCGAGGTCCACCAGCTTTTTGCCGCCCACCTTGAGGGCGGAATACATAGGGGGCGTTTGCAGAAGCGCACCGACGAAGCGGCGTGCAACCTCCACCACCTGCTCCGCGGTGGGAAGCGCGTCCGTTTGGGAAAGAACCGTGCCCGTGATATCCTCGGTGTCCGTCGTGATACCCAGGCGCAGGGTGGCAATATAGTGCTTGTCCGCATCGGTCACAAAGGCGCTTGCCTTGACAGCGCGCCCGAGCAAAACGGGTAAAACCCCCGTCGCCATGGGGTCCAGGGTGCCCGTGTGCCCTGCCTTTTCAAGCCCGTACAGCTTGCGGGCGCGGGCAACGGCGGTGTGGGAGGTCATTCCTCCCTCCTTGTGTAAAATGAGAATTCCCGAAGGCATAGGGGGCTCCTTTCGTTTGCTTTGCTCCGTGCGGCTTCTACTTGTATTCGGTGACGGTGACGGCGGTGAGAACACCGTCCTCGGTGCGCGCCACGTAATAAGGCCTTGCTTCTCCTGCGCGGAAGCGCAGGGTGTATACGGCGTCACCGTGCGACAGGGTGGCAACGCGGTCGTCCCCCTCGCTCTCCACGCTCCGCACGCGCGCGGCGTCGGGAATGGAGAACAGGGAAACGGGAGAAAAGCCCTCGGGCAGCGCTTCAAGAGGAATGGCGGCGCCGCCGTACTGACAGCGCACCTCTCCCGCTTCGCGGAAAACGGTCAGCCCCGCGAGGGCATCGGGGGCGGTGTAGGTCAGGGTGAAGTCGCGCTCCGCGCCACCCTCCGCCAGCCAGAGCGTCGCGGTGCAGGGGACGCCTCCTCTTTCAAAGGAGAGGGACAGGGTCGCCTCCTCCCCCTGATAGGAAAGCAAGCTCTCTCCGCCGCCGCAGGCGGACAGGCACAAAAGGGAAAGGGCAACAAGACAGGCAGTCAACAGCTTCATGGCGCATCCTCCGTTTTGGAAAATGTATGCCACGGGGTTGCCAAATATGCCCTGCGGTCGCGCGGGCGGTATATCACTTTATTTTAACACATTTACGGAGTGAAAGCAAGAGGCGCAAGGAGGCGAAAAAGGGCGGCTTTTGACGAGCAAAAAATGCCACCGCACGCCTCAAACGACACCTTTCGCGCCCACCGTGTGCTATGCTCCCCTTGAAAAGGTGGCTTGTCCGTGCCACAACGCAAGGAGGATACATATGGAACAAACACCCAAGCAGAGGACAGAGAGCCGCGGGGCAGGGGTCAAGGGGGCGCTTGCCGCCCTTGCGGGGCGGCTGTCGGGCAGGGAAAGCGTGCCCTGGCTGCTCGCGGGCGCTTTTGGCGCCCTGTTTGCGGGGACACCGCTCTTGTGGGGGGCGTACCCCCTGGGGCTTGCCCTGCTTTGCGCCGCCGTGCAGGAAACGCCTGCCGTGTTCGTGGGGCTTTGCCTTGGCGCGGTTTTGCCGTGGGGCGGCGGCTTTGCCTACGTGGTGGTGTATATGGTGGCGCTTCTTGCACGCCTGCTTTTGTCTGTGCCGCCCGTCAGGGACAAGCTTCCCGTGCGGGGGGAGGGATACTTCGGAGAGCCCCTGCAGGCGCGCGTCGCCGTCTGCCTGCTCGTATCCCTCGCCGCCGCCGCGTATGAAATTGCCGTCAGCACCCTGACGCAGGAAACGCTTTTGTTCGGGATTGGAACGGTGGTGGGAAGCACGGTGTTGTGCCTTGTTTTCTGGGGTCTTTTCTCCCGTGGCATCACGGCGGACGATCTGCTCGGTCATGCAGGGGCAAGGCGCGAGGGAGTGCGGACGAAGGAGCGGCTTGCGCTGGAGGCAGGGGCGCTTGCCCTGCTTTTCTTTGGCGCGTATGGGCTCCGCGCGGCGGAGCTGTTCGGCATGAATCTGGGATATCTGTTTTCCGCCGCCTGCTCCCTCTGGGTGGCGCGGCGCTTCGGTGCCCTGCGCGGCTGTGCCGCGGGGCTGGTAGTGGGGATGGCGGTGGACACGCTGTATTCCCCCGCCTTTGGCGTGCTGGGGCTTTTGTGCGGTGCACTCTGGCCGCTCGGCAGCTTTTATTCGCTTTGTATCGGTGCGGCATCGGGGATTGCGTGGTGCGCCTACGTCGGGGGGCTATCGGGCTTTCTTGGTGTGGCGCCTGAAATCACGGTTGCGGCGCTGCTGTCTGCACCCCTGATGCCGCGCCTGTATTCCAGCGCGATTGCCGAGGAGGTGCGGCAGGACAGGCAGGCGGCAGAGGAGGCGGTGGAGGAATATACCGACACCTGCCGTGACAACACCGTGGAGCGCCTGGCAGGGGCACTTGACGGGCTGGGCGAGATGCTTGGCAGACAGGCGGATACCCCCGACGGGGAAAGCTGCTTCGCCCTGTGCGACGAAATCTGCACGCGCTATTGCGCCTCCTGCCCGGGCAGGGGCGGCTGCTGGGACAGCCGCGAGCGACCCGCCTCCGTTGCACTCGGTCTGATGGCGGCGCGGCTTGCCGCAGGACAAACCTTTTCCGTCGGAGATATGCCCACTCCTCTCATCAGCTCCTGTGAGCGCCTGGAGGCGTTGCTCGGCGAGGTGCGGCTGGCGGGGGCACGGCTGTGGCGTGAAAAGGGGCATGGCGACGGCGGAGCCGCGAGGGGCTACCGACTGATGGCGGGCGCCATGCGCCGCGCATCAGAGCGACAGCGCGGAGAAACGGCGGCAAATCCGCAGGCCGCCAAGAAAATAAGGCACCTCCTTGCGGAAAAGGGACTGCGCCCCTCTGCCGTGCGCGTGCAGGGAAGACGGCGCACGCGCGTGGTGATTTCCTCGCCCGAGCTTGCCGGGAAAAAGGAGGCGCTTGACGCCCTCCACCCCGCGCTTGAGGGGGCGTGCGGCTGTCGCCTTTCCGCACCCGTACACGAGGCGCAGGGAGGGATGACCGTTGCGCTGCTTGAGAGCGCTCCGCGCTATTTTCTGGACGTGGCGTTTGCGGCGGGGACGGCGGACGGGAGCGGCGTCAGCGGCGATACCCTGACGACCTTTTCTTCCCCCGACGGCTATTTTTACCTGCTCGTCAGCGACGGAATGGGGAGCGGCGCGCTTGCCGCGCGCACCTCGGGCACCTGTACCTTATATATGGAGCGCATGCTGGCGGCGGGCGCGGATACGGAGGCGAGCTTGCAGTTGCTCAACCATCTGCTGACGTCGCGGCGCGAGGAATGCTCGGCAACGCTGGACCTCTTGGAGTTTGACACCCTGCGCGGCGGTGCGGCGTTTCTCAAGAGCGGTGCGGCGGCATCCTATATCCGCCGCGAGGGGAACTTATTCCGCCTGCGCTCCCGTACGGTGCCTCTCGGAATTGTGGAGGAGGTGGATACGGAGCGGCTGGAGTTTGATACACAGGCGGGGGACGTTGTCGTCATGGTGACGGACGGCGTCAGCCAGACCTCCGAGGACGCGCCCTGGCTGATTGAGTTTTTGTCGGGGCCCCTGGGCGGAGATTTGCAGGGCGTTGCCAACGCCATTCTGACACGCGCAAAGGAGCAAAACGGCTCGCGCGACGATCTGACGGTGGTGGTTGCACGCGTACATTCTGCGTAGCGGAGCATATTCCAAGGTTACATATAGTAAAAGGGACAGAGAGCGGATCGGCTGATGTTCTTAGCGGAGAATTTGATAATTTTACTCAGTGCGAGCATCGCATTTGACCGGTCAAATACAAATTGGGCTAAGCCCAAACCCTTATTACAAGCAGAAAGAGAGAACAAATCGGTCGGTAGCCGAAATGTCCTCTCTTTTTGTTCGTGTATTATAGTTAAATGATAGGTATTCTCTTTTAACCCGATGCCAATTAACCTTTATTTTTCAACATAATTGCTTCTACGTGACGAACGGC
>JAFQJX010000042.1 GCA_017397205.1 Clostridia bacterium
ATCGTGGGCGATTTTTGCGCGGCTGTCGTCAAACGTCAGCTGCTCCACGAAGGCGAGCATTTTGCCGACGGACAGGCGGCAAAGCTGGTCAATGTTCAGCCCGCCCACCGTGACGGCAAGCATATTGTCCGTCAGGCGCGCGCCACCGCAGCGGGGGCAGGGGGCGTCCTCTACGAACTGCTGATAATACTCTCCAAATTCGCCGTTCATCTTCATACGGCGCTCAATCATGGGAATGATGCCCTCAAAGGTGGTATACGCCTTTTTTGCCTCCTTGCCGAAATAGCGGGTGCAGGAGTAGTGGCGGTCGCCCGTTCCCCACAGCAGCGCCTTGCGCTGGGCAGGGGTAAAGTCTTCAATGGGGGTGTCCAGCGTGAAGCCCACCACCTCACCCACGGCGGCAACGAGGGGACCCGTGTAGGAAAAGGTGTCCATCGATTTGAAGCCGTTTGCCGCAATCGCGCCCTGGCGCAGGGAAAGGTGCGGATGGGGAATGAGCTTTTTCTCGGAAATCACCTGAAGCTCACCCAGCCCCGCACAGCGCGGGCAGGCGCACAGGGGATTATTAAAGGAAAACATAGCGGGCTCCAGCTCGCCGAAGGAAATCTGATGCTCCTCGCAGGCGTACTTCTGGGAAAACTCCATTTCCGTTTCCGCGTCACCGCCCATCACGCAGACGGTCACGCGCCCGTCCGAAAGGGACAGGGCACTTTCCACGCTCTCGCCGAGGCGCGGACGGAGGTCCTCCTTCATAATCAGGCGGTCCACCACGACGTCCACCGAGTGCTTCTGGTTCTTGTCAAGCGAAACGGTTTCCTCAAGATCGTAAAGACAGCCGTCAACGCGGACCCGTACGTAGCCGCTCCGCTTTGCGTCGGACAGCACCTTTTCGTGGGTGCCCTTCTGCTCCCTGACAACGGGGGAAAGCACCATGAAGCGCGTGCCGACGGGCAGCTCCATAATTTTGTCAACGATGCTGTCAAGGGACTGCTGGGAAATTTCCTTGCCGCAGACGGGACAGTGCGGAGTACCGACGCGCGCGTACAGCAGGCGCAGGTAATCGTAAATCTCCGTCACGGTGCCTACCGTGGAGCGCGGGTTTTTGGAGGTGGTTTTCTGCTCAATGGAAATGGCGGGGGAAAGCCCCTCAATGCTATCCACGTCGGGCTTGTCCAGCTGCCCCAAAAATTGACGCGCATAGGAGGACAGCGACTCCACGAAGCGGCGGTGCCCCTCGGCGTAGATGGTTTCAAAGGCGAGGGTGGATTTGCCCGACCCCGAAAGCCCCGTGAAGACCACCAGCTTGTCGCGCGGAATCTCCACGTTGATATTTTTTAAGTTGTTGGTGCGTGCGCCACGCACGGTAATCTGTTTTGCCATAGCACGCTTCCTTTACTTCTTTTCGCGCAGTTCCTTGATTTTGTCGCGCAGATAGGCGGCACGCTCAAAGTCCAGCCGCCGCGCGCAGTCCTGCATCTCCTGCGTCATGCGGCGAATCAGGTCTTCCTTTGCTTCCTTTGTCAGCTTTGTGCGCGCGCCGGGCAGGGAGACCTTCTTCTCCTCCTCCTTGCGCCCGATTTCTATGACGTCCCGCACCGCCTTTGCGACGGATTTGGGGGTAATGCCGTTTGCCTCGTTATAGGCGGATTGAATGGCGCGGCGGCGCGCCGTTTCGTCAATACACGCCCTCATGGAGCGCGTGACCTCGTCGGCGTACATAATCACCCTGCCGTTTGCGTTTCTTGCCGCGCGGCCCACCGTCTGTATGAGCGAGGTAGTGGAGCGCAGAAGCCCCTCCTTGTCCGCATCCAGAATGGCAACGAGGGAAACCTCGGGAATATCCAGCCCCTCACGCAGGAGGTTGATGCCCACCAGGACGTCAAAGGCGTCTAGGCGCAAATCCCGTATGATTTCCATGCGCTCCATGGTTTCCACGTTGTGGTGCAGATACCGCGCGCGGATGCCCTGCGCCGTCAGGTATTCGGTCAGGTCCTCCGCCATATGGGTGGTCAGGGTGGTCACCAGCACCTTTTCGCCGCGGGCGGTCACCTCGCGCACCTCGCCAATCAGGTCGTCCATCTGCCCTGCAATGGGGCGCACCTCAATTTCCGGGTCCAGAAGCCCCGTGGGGCGGATAATCTGCTCCACGATGCGGTCGCTGTTCTCCCTCTCAAACTCTGCGGGCGTGGCGGAGACGAATACCGTCTGCCCGAGCTTGGCTTCAAACTCGTCAAAATACAGCGGGCGGTTATCGTAGGCGGAGGGCAGGCGGAAGCCGTAGTCCACCAGATTGCGCTTTCTTGCGCTATCGCCCCCCGACATACCGCGCACCTGCGGCAGCATGACGTGGCTCTCGTCCACGAACGTGACGAAGTCGCGCGGGAAATAGTCCAGCAGGGTATAGGGCGTGGAGCCCGCAGGCCGCCCCGACAGGATACGGGAATAGTTTTCCACCCCCGAGCAGAAGCCCACCTCGCGGAGCATTTCCAGGTCGTACTTGGTGCGCTCCTCAATGCGCTGTGCCTCCAGCAGCTTGCCCTGCGCCTTGAAATACGCCACGCGCTCGTGCATTTCCCTTTCAATTTCGGCAAGGGCGTCCTCGCGCTTTTCGTTTGAAACGGCGTAGTGCGTGGCAGGGAAGATTGCCACGAAGCTAAGAGACGTCAGCCGCTCTGCCGTCAGGGAATGCACCTCGTACAGCGCGTCAATCTCCTCTCCCCAGAACTGCACCTGCACGACGCGGTCGGTGGAGGAGGCGGGAAAAATCTCTACGGTATCTCCGCGCACGCGGAAGCGGCCGCGGATAAAGTCAATATCGTTGCGCTCGTAGCCGATGGCAACCAGCCGCTTTACCAAGCTTTCGCGGCTCATCTCCGTTCCGGGGCGCAGGGAAATCAGAAGGTCCTGATATTCGGTCGGGTCACCGAGAGAATAAATGCAGGACACGGACGCCACGATAATGACGTCCCGTCTTTCAAAGAGCGCGGAGGTGGCGCTGTGGCGCAGCTTGTCAATCTCGTCGTTGACGAGGGCGTCCTTTTCAATATACATATCCCGCCCGGGGATGTACGCCTCGGGCTGATAGTAATCGTAGTAGGAAACGAAATAGCCCACGTGGTTATTCGGAAAGAAGGCACGCAACTCGGAGCAAATCTGCGCCGCAAGGGTTTTGTTTGGCTCTAAAATCAGGGCGGGGCGCCCAAGACGGGCAATCACGTTCGCCATGGTAAAGGTTTTGCCCGACCCCGTCACGCCCAGCAGGGTCTGGTAACGCTCCCCTGCCTCAAAGCCCGCAACGAGGGCGTCAATCGCCTGGGGCTGGTCGCCTGTGGGAGAATAGGGACTGATGAGCTCAAAGGACCCCTTCATGTGCATTCCTTTCCTTGCGGGCGCACCCGCAAAATTTTTCTTTGTATTCTTTTCATTATAGTATAACACAAAAAGAGCGCTTTGAAAAGAGGGCGCCTGTAAAATTCCTCTCTGACGCGCCCTCCGGGGCGGTTGCTTTTTTGCGATACGGCACGGGACCTGCAAAATATTTTCCAACCCTGTATAAAAGCGTGTGCGTTGGCAAAAATAGGAGTGCAACAAAGAGAAAGGAATTTTTGGAACATGGAAAACAAGAAGCAGAGTACGGCAAACCGCATCCTGTACATTGCCCTGGCGGCAGTCCTTTGCGTCAGCGCAATCGTGGGTGGGATATTTCTTGCGAGAAGAGATGTCCCGTCCGACACCCCCGTCCCTGACACGCCCGTTGGCGGAGTGGAGGACCCGACGCTTGTCCTTCCCGAATTCGTCGCGCCCACCGTGGGGCTGGTGACCAAGGGACACGACACGGATACGCTGGTGTATTTCAACACCACCGACGATTGGCGCGTGCACAAGGGCATTGACATCAGCTGCGCCCTGGGAGATGCAGTCATGGCGGCGGCGGACGGCAAGGTGACCTCCATTGAGGAAAGCCCCCTGATGGGAACGACCGTCACGCTGAGCCACAACGGCGGTGCCGTGACCGTGTACAGCACTCTTGCCCCACAGCTGGCAGAGGGCATTGAGGTGGGCAGCGAGGTGAAATGCGGAGCGACGCTGGGCTGCGTGGGTGAAAGCTCCATGCTGGAGCTTGCCGAGGAGCCACACCTGCACTTTGAAATGACCGTGAACGGCGAATGGGTGGACCCCAT
>JAFQJX010000043.1 GCA_017397205.1 Clostridia bacterium
AGGCGACGGCGCGGAGCCGCAAATAAAGAGAAAAAGGCATCAGGCGGCAGATACCGCCTGATG
Organism: Clostridia bacterium; assembly: GCA_017397205.1. Classification (GTDB taxonomy): domain Bacteria; phylum Bacillota; class Clostridia; order Oscillospirales; family CAG-272; genus UBA1740. Next base: position 64 of record JAFQJX010000043.1, read on the forward strand.
CCCAAGAGGACGGCTTCCCCGTCCCCTCCGTTTCCCTTAGTGGTTACAGCAGCAGCAGAAAACGATAACGATAGCCAGGATGATAATCCAGGTGCAGTTGTCCCCGTCGAGCAGGTTGCAAAAGCAGTTGTTCATACACTACCTCCATGATGATATGTGTCGGCGCGCACCGTCACTACTATCATATGCTAAGAGGCAGAATGTGTGCCTTACGGCACGTCGAAGCCCATGCTTTCCATCAGGCGGCGGTTGAACTCCTGCGCCGTGTTGTAGCCCATCTTCTTCTGGCGGTTGTTCATGGCTGCAATTTCAATGATAATCGAGAGGTTTCGACCGGGGCGGACGGGAATGACGATGGAGGGCACCTTGATGCCGAGGATTTCCGTCTTCTGCTCGTCAATGCCGATGCGGTCGTACATTTTCCCCTCCTCCCAGGGCTCCAGATTGATAATCAGATCGACGCGCTCCGTCTGCTTGACGGCGCCCATACCGAACAGGCGGCGCACGTCTACGATGCCGATTCCGCGCAGCTCCACGTAGTGCCGTATCAGCTCAGGCGCCTGTCCGACGAGGGATTTGCCCGAAACGCGCTTGATTTCCACGGCATCGTCCGCAATCAGGCGGTGCCCGCGCTTGACAAGCTCAATGGCGGTCTCACTCTTACCGATACCGCTGTCACCGAGCAGCAAAACGCCCTCGCCGTATACCTCAACCAGAACGCCGTGCTGCGTCACGCGGGGCGCCAGCTGTACGTTGAGGAAGGCAATCAGGTTGGCAAGGAATTCACTCGTGCGCTCCTGTGTGCGAAGCAGGGGCACCTCGTATTTCTTGGCATAGGAGAGAAATTCGCCGGCAATATTCAGCCCCGTCGTCACAATGACGGCGCAGGGCTTGGTAGAAAAGAACTCGTCCATGCTCTTGGCGCGCTCCTCGTCGGGCAGAAGCTCAAGATAGCGGTCCTCTGCAAGCCCGATAATCTGAATGCGCTCCTTCTCGTAAAGCTCGTAAAAGCCCGCAAAGCTCAGCCCCGGTCGATTGACGCGCGAAACGGTCACGCGCAGCTCCTCCAGCGCCTTGGGTGCATACACCACCTCAAGGGAAAACTCCTCCACTACCTTGGACAAGGTAACAAAATATGTCTGTTCCATACGCCCTCCTCGTCGCTTCTTTCCCTTATGATACCACCTCCGCCACCAAAAGGCAAGAAAAATCGGAAAACTGCCTTCCTCGGAATGTGTATCGCGCGATATGTGGTAATTTCTTCCAAATTTAGTCACTTTTCTTTGTTTGAATAGCAGAAATTAACATATTTTGGTAAATTATATATAAATTCTCCTCTATTTGTAGTAAAATAAAAAGGGCGGTTTTCGGCAATGCCCACTACACCATAGTGTTTCAATATCATATTGCCATGTCCTATCTTTCAATTGTTAATGTGGACACGTGCTGTCCACATTAACTGTTACACTATTGAAGGAAAGGAGAGAGCAATGGATATCGCAAGCCGCAGAAACATAATCCTGCTAGAGCTGTACCGCAAGCGGTCTTGCACCATTGCGGAGCTGGCAGAGAAGCTGGGCGTCAGCACACGGACCATCCGACGGGATATTGAAGCGCTGAGTCTGACCGAGCCCATTTACACCCTCTCCGGACGGTACGGCGGAGGCGTGTACATAGTAAAGGATGTAAAAAACGTCCGTGCCTATATTACCTACCGACAGCTGCTCACCATTCACAAGCTCATTATGAGCGTAAAGGACCACTGCTGTTATCTCTCGGACGAGGATTTGGAAATTCTGAAGGAAATCATCAAAATGAATATGCTCAACTAACAACAAAAAGCAACGCATAGCGTGATACTCTTAACG